>CAZLJB010000338.1:0-4481 GCA_964559195.1 uncultured Anaerolinea sp.
GTGTCTATCTGACCCAGATGCGCGCTCAGCAGCTGCCGATGGCCTTCGGTGGTTGGACCCCCGACTACCTGGATGTGACCATGTGGACCGACTACTTCGGCCTGGGCAACAGCTCGATCGCCTTCCGCATGCGCTTTCTAAATGCCGATGCCAACAAGCTGGCGACCGAGATCCGCACCACTGCCGACCCCGTCGCCCGCAAAGCTGCTGTTGAAAAGCTGCAGGCTGTCTTCATCGAAGAAATGCCGTTCACCATGCTGTATCAATCCCAGTATTTGCACGCTTATCGCAGCGACCTGAAGGGTTTCAAATTCCACCCGGTCTGGTACGCAGACTTGTTCTCGCTGTCCAAGTAATTTACTAGCCAGCAGGGGCGGGTTGTACCCGTCCCTGCTTTTTTTGTGTAGGTCTGAAAAACTATTAAGAGGTTTTTTTTGCGGGAAAACATCCCGCAAAAGCGACTTCTGCAGCGAAAACCAACGGCTAGAGTTTGATTTTTTTGGATTGGAGGCCAACCGACGATGAATTTCTTCCAGCACATCACCAGGCGTCTGCTGCTGATGATCCCGATGGCGATTGGGATCACCCTGCTGCTGTTCATTGTGACGCACATCGTGCCGGTCAACCCCCTGGCGGTCATCCTGACCGAAAGATCCATGGAAGACAAACACGCCGTCCAGGCTGCCACCGAGAAATGGGGTCTTGATAAACCCCTGCCCGAACAATATCTCATTTACCTGGGTAACCTGCTGCAAGGCGACCTGGGCACTTCCTTCAAAACCAAGAACCCGGTCGCTTCTGATCTCAAAAACTTCCTACCCGCCACCATTGAACTTTCGATCGGTTCCTTTATTTTTGCGATTCTGATCGGCCTGCCGCTCGGGATCATCTCAGCCGTTAAATCCGGCAGCTTTATCGACCAGTTTACGCGGATCTTCTCGCTGTTGGGCGCTTCCATGCCGCCCTTCTGGTCTGGCCTGTTGATCTTATTCGTTTTTTATAACAAGCTGCGCTGGGCACCCGGCCCCGGGCGGATCAACTCACGCACCGGCGCGCCGGATTCAATCACCGGGTTGTTTGTGTTGGATGCGCTGATCAAGGGCAACATGCCGGTCTTTTGGGATGCACTCAGCCACCTGATCTTGCCGTCGATCATCCTGGGCTGGTTCACCCTGGCGTTGATCGCGCGCATCACGCGCTCCTCGATGCTGGAAGCGCTCAGCCAGGATTACATCCGCACCGCGCGCGCCAAGGGCCTGGCCGAGAAGTGGGTGGTGATTTCACACGCGCTGCGCAATGCCCTCATTCCGCTGGTGACGCTGGTGGGCCTGGCGTTTGCCGGGCTGATGAGCGGCGCCATCATGACCGAGACGATCTTCTCGTGGCCCGGCATCGGCCGTTATGCGGTTGAATCAGCCGCCAACCTGGATTACCCGGCCATCACTGGCACAACCCTCTTGATCGCAATCATTTATATGCTGGTCAACATTTTTGTGGATGCGCTCTACTCCATCATTGATCCGCGCATCCGGGAAGGCTGAGCCGATGACAGTCTCTGATCTCAGCCAACCCATGCTGGTCAAAAAGAACGCCAGCCCCAACCAGCGGCGCCTGCGCGCCCTGCGTCACAACCCGATGGCCATGCTCGGGCTGTTCATTATCCTGTTTTGGGGGGTGGTCGCTATCGCGGCACCCTTCGCCCCCATACGCGGACCGCTGGCCCAGGATGTCTCTTACCGCCTCAAACCACCCACCGCGCAGTTCTGGTTCGGCACGGATGAGCTCGGACGGGATGTCTTCAGCCGCGTGATCTACGGCGCGCAAATCTCACTGCCGATCGGTTTCGTGGTGATCTTGTTCGCCATGACACTCGGTTCGATTGTGGGTGCCTCGGCCGGTTACATCGGCGGGTTATTTGACCTGTTGATCATGCGTGTGGCGGATATCACGCTGGCCTTTCCATCGATCGTGCTGGCGTTGGCCATCGCGGCGGTGCTGGGGCCGAGTATCACCAACGCGCTGATTGCGATGGTGCTGGTCTGGTGGCCGGAGTACGCCCGCTTGATGCGCAGCCAGGTGTTGAGTGTCAAGAACAATGAATATGTGACTGCGGCGGTGGCACTTGGGATTCCGCGCACCCGTATTCTGCTGGTGCACATTCTGCCCAACACTTTTGCGCCGATCCTGGTCAAGGCTTCGCTGGATGCCGGGAGTGCCATTCTGAACATTGCGGCGCTCAGTTTCATTGGGCTGGGGGCTGTTCCGCCCACACCCGAGTGGGGCGCCATGATTTCGACCGGTCGCTACCAGTTTTACAGTTGGTGGCTGACGACTTTCCCCGGGCTGGCGATCCTATCGGTGGTGTTGGGGTATAACTTCTTTGGCGAAGGTGTGCGCGATTCATTCGATCCACGCTTACATTAGTTTTTTTGTGGTGTTTTGAGCGAAGAGCACGCTCAAAACACCACCTGCACGGAAAACCATCGATCTGCGTTCGCCCAGGCGGCAAAATCAAGATCATTTAGTCCCCAATCATAATACCTACATTATTAACCTAGACCGAGAGCCTGGGCACCCGGCTGTGGATCAAGGAAGTCACATCCACCTGCGAAGTCTGGTAGAGACGGGCCAGGTCATGCACCCGGATGGCCTGACCGGCCTGCTGACCGATGATCACGACCGGCTCGCCCGGCGGAAAGGCGCGCGGCAGCCGCACCATTAACTGATCCAGGCACAACCGGCCCACCACCGGGCAGACTTCCCCACCGACCAGCACCCGGTTACCAGGCACCCTCCGCAGCCCATCCCCATAACCGACCGGCACCACCCCAATCCATTCATCAACAGGCGTGATATAGGTCTGCCCATAGCCGACCCCCCAGCCCGCCGGCAGTAAACGACAGGCGGCCAGGCGGGCCTTCCAGCTCAGCACCGGGCGGTAGTACTCCGGCAGCTCGGTATCTACACGAATGCGAAGCCCCAGTACCAGATTGCCGATCCGCACCAGGTCAAAGCGCGTCTGAGGCAGGAAGGTAGCCGCACCCGAGTTGGCCAGGTGCACCCAGCGCGGGCGCAGACCGGCAGCCTCCAGCGCAGCGATGGCCTGTTGAAAGCGTCCGAACTGGGCAGCATTGGCCGGGTGTTCTTCATCGGAAGCCGCCAGATGACTGTACAGGCCATCCAGCACCAGCAGCCCACCGGCCTTGGTCTGACGGGCCAGCGCCAGCGCATCCTGCGCGAAAACACCCAAACGCCCCAGCCCGCTATCGACTTTTAGATGCACGCGCAGCGGCTGCCCGGCGGCCTGCGCGCGCTGCTCGAAGAGAGCCAGGCTCTCGGGGGAATGCAGGGTCAGCGTGACCTGGCTGGCCAGGGCCTGGTCAACTTCTTCTGGTGTGACGCTGCCCAGCACCAGCAGCGGGGCCTGGATGCCAGCCTGACGCAGGGCGCGCGCTTCGCCATAACGCGCCACACCCAACCAGCTTGCGCCACCCGCCAGGGCGGCCCGGGCGACTTCCACGGCGCCGTGCCCATAGGCCTCCGCCTTGACGATCGCCATGAGAGGCGTCTTGACCTCCTGGAGGATGGCCTGGCAGTTGCTGCGCACGGCCTGCCGGTCAATTTCCAGCCAGGTGGGATGGGATGATTGCATATCCATTTCTCCGTTTGAATTATAATCAGCGCTTGCTTCGGAAAGCGAGACCCATGACCCAGACCATTCGCCTGCCCTTCCCCGTGCCCTATCATGCCCAAATCGCCAGCCCAGAGCTGGCCGAGGCCATTTTTGTGCAGGGCCTGGACCCGGTGCTGGATCCGCGCTGGGCCGAGAGCGGGGCGGACACGCCCCAGGAATACGCCTACTGGGTCGAGCGCGCCTGCGGGGTGGCCTGCCTGAAGATGGGCGTGGAAGCCCTGGGCGGCCCGGTGCGGCCACTAATCGAATGGGCCCGGCTGGGGCTGGAACGGGGCGGTTATCTGATCCGTTACGCCGAAAATGGCGACGCACACGAGGTCGGTTGGATCCATTCAGCGCTGGCCAACCTGGCACTGGAGGCCGGTCTGCAGGCCGAAGTGCGGCCTGCCAGCCTGGAGGAACTGCCCGGACTGCTGCAGGCAGGCTGGCTGGTGATTGCCTCGGTTTCGTATGAGGCCGGGGATGACCGGCTGCCGATCACGAAAAAGGGCGGGCACCTGATGGTCGTGACCGGTGCTGACTGGGATGAAACTGGCCCGCTGGCATTTATTGTCCACAACCCGTCCGGGCGCAAAAGCGAGCTGCAGGCCGGGGCGCGGCTGCCGGTCGAACGCTTCGGCCCGGCCTTCAGTGGGCGCGTCATCCTGCTGCGAAAATAATTTTTTATGGGGACGAAGGGCCAGCCCATTTAATAAATCAAATCAACGGTTCTTCCAGCAGCGTCAGGCTGAAGGCTGAGGCATCCAGCTCCACCAGGCAGCCAAGCGGCAGGGTGGCCTGGTCGTCG
>CAZLJB010000339.1:0-1936 GCA_964559195.1 uncultured Anaerolinea sp.
GATAATGACCGCGACCGGCGTCGGATTAAAAATGTGTACGGAATCTTGATATCAAATCACGGCAAGGATCGATTTCAGTTCCAGGTTTTCGAAAACGGGCGTGGTCATCTGATCGATTTTCCAAACGACGCCACCCGCATCTCGGCCGATATGCTCGACCGGCTAAAAAAGTTGATTGGTGAAGAAACCTGGCGCGTCGAAGAGATTACTTACCAATAAAAAAAGGCGGCCAATCGGCCGCCTTTTTTTATTGGTAAGTACCTTCTGACAATGTTAAATTAACGTCATTAATGGTTACCTGAGTCTGGTTTTCTTTAGGTTTTCCGGACTTCGGCACAGCGTTCGCAATCACTACGATCACAGAGCAGCGCATGGCGATCTTTTTTGATCATCTCGATCACCCGCACCATCAAAGCACGCAACGGCAGAGCTTGCACGAAAGCATTCCCAACTTTGACCGTTTTGGTAAACAGCCGTACTTCAGGCTCAATCGACTGGAAACCGGCTGAACAACCAGGAAAGCCTGGACAGGTAACCACACCTGATTGAGTCAACGCCCAACGAACGAATTGTTTCCGCCCGGCCAATTTTTCTGCAAAGTGAATGGCTGTATTAACTGTGTGATCAACCCCCAACAGCAGCACCCAACCATCCTGTTCCACCAGGGCCCGCAAAGGCGCAAAGGGCTCATCCAGGGTCTGGGTTTTAATGATGTTGTCAGCTCGAAAACCGGTGAAAGACAGGATGGGGTGCATGGAGCGGCGGGCTTCCGGCCACTTGCGCATGCTTTCAGGGATAATCCCCATCATTGAATCTACTGGCATGTCAGGCCGATATGGCTCAGCCAGTTTATTCCATTGCTGTCCACGCACATAATTAACGGCATTGTTCGATGGCCCAGAGGCCGGCGTGAATAAGGTTTTATAAGTGTGGGTGGGCATGATGAAGGAACCCGTGGCGTATTGCAAACCAGTCACAACCGCATCCGGACCGCCTTCAACATGCCCGAAAGCACGCAGCGAGGCGTGTGCAATAACCGGTTTGTTATGCAGGCCGAGTGTTTCAAAAGCCACGATTAAGTCATTAAAAGTCAGCATTCGATTAGAACTCATTCAAGAATAGATTTTTGTTCCCAACCTGGGTAGTATAACCCGCTTTCAGATTACCTGCCCTGCCAGCGCGGTCTACGTTTCTCAACAAAAGCCTGCATGCCTTCTTTCTGGTCGACTGTATCGAACAGGTTATGAAATAAATTACGTTCTTCTGCTAAACCAGTGGAAAGATCAAGTTCAAAAGCATTGTTAATCGCCTGCTTGGCGGCCATGACAGCCTCTGGTGCGCGCGCAGCAATTTCGGCTGCCAGCGATAGGCTTTCATCCAAAAACAACTCAACCGGCACGACCCGGTTGACCAGCCCAAAATGCAGGGCTTCAGCAGCAGAAAGTGTACGATTGTTGAGCACAATCTCCATGCTCAGGGCTTTTCCCAGGGCGCGCGCCAGACGTTGGGTACCGCCACCCCCCGGTATGACCCCGAGATTAATCTCAGGCTGCCCAAAACGGGCTGTTTCGGAGGCTACGATCAGGTCACAGGCCAGGGCCAGCTCACAACCGCCCCCCAACGCAAACCCACTGACAGCGGCGATGATTGGCTTGCGTATCCTGCGCAAACCTTCAAACATCTCTACAAAACCGTTGGCGCGCATTTCAACCGAAGATGCGCCAACCATAAACTTAATATCGGCCCCGGCGGCGAAAACACGCGCCGAGCCGGTCAGTAGAATGGCTCCAATACCGATATCGGCATCAAAGATTTCCAGGGTCTGCAGCAATTCTTCCAATAATTGGGGGTTAAGTGCATTGAGGGCCTGGGGACGGTTGAATGTGATCAAACCCACCCGCCCGCGGGTTTCGGTCAAAAGGGATGTGTATGCCAT
>CAZLJB010000339.1:2036-4473 GCA_964559195.1 uncultured Anaerolinea sp.
TAAAACCAGTAACCTGATACAGCAAATCCACCAAATGTATCAATAGACCAGCGGCAAAAGCGAAAACGAAACTTTTTATCAGCTCTGGACGTTTATAATAAGTAGATACAAACGCCGCACATATTCTTATCGAGGAGTGGAGCATGTCTGCTACAGCATTGAACACGGGATATTATTTTGAAGATTTCCAACCCGGGCAAAAAGTTAAATCAGCCGGGCGCACGGTAACCGAACACGATATCGCGACCTTTGCTGGTCTTTCCGGCGATTTTAACCAAATCCATACCGATGCCGAATTTGCCCGTACCACTCCCTTTGGCCAGCGCATTGCACATGGACTGCTGGGTTTATCGATCGCATCCGGGCTGGCGGTGCAAACCGGGATCATCGGCGCCAATGTGATTGCTTTTCGGGAAGTGGGCGAGTGGAAATTCGTTAAGCCTATTTTTATTGGCGACACCATCCATGTCGAGATGGATGTGACCGAAACAAAAGCCCTACCACGCCTGGGTGGTGGTTCTGTCATCCTGAACATTCATGTGAACAACCAATCCAATGAGACCACCATGAAGGGCCTGTGGACAGTTTTGGTCAAGACTCGCGGCCAATAAAATATGCAAAATAAACCAGATAACGGCACAACCCCGAGCAGGCGCAAAGATCCGGCAAATTCTCAAACCATCCCGCCCGGCGGCGTGTCATCCAACCGTCAAAGCCCGCCACCGCTCTTTCCTGGCTACCAAAAGAACCCATACGAGAATGACCCTCTGCCTGAATGGGTGGAACAGGAAGATATGAACGCGACCAGCGTCAGCCCTGCGGCAGTCAACAATACCGTGCGCCGCCCACCAGGTAGCAGGCGGGGTGGGTTTAATGGGATTGCAAACTGGGGCTGCCTGGCACGCGGACTGGTATTGGCACTCTTCGTCCTGGTTGCGTTGGTGATCATCGGCTCTGTCGCGGTGGTCTTTGCCTATTATTCAATTGCCAGCAGTCTGCCCTCCGTGGACGATTTACGCCAGCGTTCGGCGCAGTTTGAAACCACACGCATCCTGGACCGTAACGGCAATCCACTCTATGAAATCCTGGATCCAAATGCCGGTCGTCGTACCTATGTCAAATTAGGAGAAATCTCGCCTTACCTGGTGGCAGCGACCATCGCCACTGAAGATAAGGATTTTTACACCCACCCGGGCTTTGACCCGACGGCCATAGCACGTGCACTCTGGGAAAATTTCACCACCGGTGGGAGCGGATCAGGAGCATCCACCATCACACAGCAGCTGGCGCGTGCGCTGCTGCTTTCACCAGAAGAACGCGTTCAACGTTCTTATATGCGAAAAATTCGCGAGATCATCCTGGCTGCCGAGATCACCCGTCGCTATGGCAAAGATGAAATCCTTGAACTCTATTTGAATGAAATCTATTACGGCAATATGGCCTATGGAATTGAGGGCGCAGCCGAAACGTATTTTGGAACAGGAATCGATGGACAGCCAAATGAGCTGCACCCCGATGGCACCTCGAAAAATGGACGGCTGGCAGATGACCTGACCCTGGCACAAGCATCTTTCCTGGCTGGCCTACCACAATCACCTGCTGTTTACGATATTTATTCCAATCGTGATATCACGCTGGGGCGTCACCGCGATGTGCTTTCGCTGATGTACGAACTCAGTACCAATCGAAACTGCATTACAGTCAGTAACGATCCTCAACCGATCTGTGTGGATATCGATTCAGCCCTGAAGGCTTCCAAAGCGATCGAAAACTTCAGTTTCCCCACACCAAACATCCAGATGCGCTTTCCACATTGGGTGCAGTTCGTACGCTCACAACTGGAAAGCCAATTTGATGCCCAGACCATTTATCGCTCGGGCTTCACTGTCACAACCAGCCTGGACGCCGGGCTGCAAGATGCCGCCCAAAAGATAGTCAGCGATCAAATTGCATCTTTAGTAGATAAAAATGCGAAAGATGGAGCCCTGGTTGCGATTAAACCTTCGACAGGCGAGATCCTGGTCATGGTTGGCTCGGCTGATTTTAATAATGCATCGATCCAGGGACAGGTCAACATGGCCACCAGCCAAACCCGCCAGCCCGGATCATCCATCAAGCCACTTACTTATGTAGCTGCTTTTGAAAAAGGCTGGACGCCTTCAACTCTGATCTGGGACATCCCAAGCGGTTTTCCACCATCCGGCGACCCAAACGACCAACGTGACCCGTACGAACCTGTCAATTACGATGGACGATTCCATGGTCCAGTCACCATCCGGACCGCACTCTCGAACTCCTATAACATTCCAGCGGTCAAAACTTTGCAATTTGTGGGCATTTACGATGACCCGCAAACCCCAAAAAAGGAAGGCCTGATCGGCATGGCCCAAAGACAGATCGGAAGAGCGTCGTGTAGGGAAAGAGTGTTCAGAGCCGT
>CAZLJB010000340.1:0-4472 GCA_964559195.1 uncultured Anaerolinea sp.
AGAAATGGAGTCGCACTGACTTCCTGAGAATCCGCGCTTGGTTCTTCCTGTGAGCCTGTTTGGCTGGCGTCGCCTTCAACAACCTGATTGGGCAGAAGTTTGATGCCAGGCTGCGCCGGACTTTCTCTAAAATAACGCACAAACAATGCAGCCGGCAGCAGCACAGCCAACGGCGCTGCATTAAGTTTGGAGGCAACTGCTGCTCCAAAGGCCAGGCCAAAACCAATCACATCCCAAAACAGAGAGCTGAGTAATAGTGAAGAGATCAGGTCTCTGACACCGGATTCGGTGCCGGCCATAATAGCCTGATCTGAAAGATCAAAGGGATCCTTATGTTCGGCAGCCATCACTTCAACTGCAAAATAAGTCGCCAGGATCATGAAAAAATTCGCGAACATGTCAACGGTAAAGAAGTGCGACTCCTGGATCTGCATAACCGCCACGGCTGAGAAAGCAGATGCCAGTAAAGCGACATTGCGCCCATACAGGCGCCGGCCAATCAAGTATAAGAATAGGATTGAGCCAAGATCAGAAAGCGCAGAGAATACCCGACCAACCAGGGCAATTTCATCATAGCCTGCCCAGTTGGTGGTCTTTGCAAGATTTGCAAGCAGTGTCCCAAACAGCCCGTCAGATCCATGCGCCTGGAGGGTCTCTGCCGCCCAGCTTGAGATGCCAGTCATCCAGGCCGCTGCATAACGAACGATCGTTACAGGCAGATCACCATATACGTAAAAACTGTAACCGCGGTTATGCGGGTTTAAGGCAGATGTATCGGTATTAAAATACTCTGAAAAACTTTTTACCGGTTCCAGGGCAGATTCAACCATGGTCATAAAACGTTCATCCGGATGTAAATGCTGGCTTTGATCCCAATTCAGCCCAATAAAACGGAAGTATCCCGCCCCCATCAGAATCAACAGGAACAAGAGATTATAAAACCATGGTTTGAGGCTGCGTAGAGATTTATTCATGATGAGATCACCACTCAAGGAATTACCGATTGATTATCGGGAACGGTAAAGATCCAGAAATTTTTTCCTGGCAATGGGTTGGTAAATTGGCCTAGCAAACCTGATGGGTACATTTTTATCAAGACATCCAGGGTTTCCTTATCTTCATCCTTAAAAATAAAGAGTTTACTACCTGTAATAGAGAGTGTCTTTGGCAAATCTTCACGCCCGAGCGCATAATCCTTGCTGGGGTAACCCGCCTGTATGCCAACCAGGCGGGTATCCACCCAGTACGGGAAGGGCACTACAAAAACATTATCCGGGTTATTACCGGTATCGACAAAAGAGCGGATGACATTGCCCATGTCTGAGGTATTCCAGGCTCCCAGCAGGAATTGCGTGGAAAAAGTGTCAAAAACCAGGCTGTAATTCTGAAGGCTGGACGCTAATAGAAGCCCAACCACCACGACCACCGAAAACCCTTGCCAGCCGTTTTTTCGTGCACCCTTCAAGGCCATATAGATACCATCCAGGGCCATGGCGGCAATCACAAACACCACCACGGCTGCCCCAGCCGTGCGATTCAGGGATGGGTTTTCCCCGGGGAAGGCCAATGAAAGGGTGGATGGCAGCAGGAGCATGGGAACCGACAAAAACAAAAACAGATCCAGCCAATCACGCTTACGCAGGTATCGAACAAACAAAAAGATATAGCCAAAAACGAATAAAACCCCGCTGATGACATCCAACGCCGGCCGGTGAGGAATGGAATGCACCCAAATCTCACCGTCATCATAATTGAACATCCGCATGGCATTGAAGGTGTTACTGGCAAAGATTTGCCAGGCTGGGGCAGGCAAAGGGTGTTCCTCACCCGTCAGGCGAGTCATGGCACGATAGGAAAACATATCCGGGTTTTCAAGCGCATAACGGAACAACGGCAGAAAAACCAGAAAGGAAGCCAGAACCAGGATGGAAAACATCAAAGCAGTCTGCTTACGACTGCCGAAGGATGGTTTATGAAGAAAATACAATCCCACTCCAAGCAGCATTAAAAATGGCACCATGCGAAAAGGGCTGTAACCATGCAAGCCCAGCCCGAGAAATAGGCCCGAAAGAATAAAATCATTCCTGGATTGTCGACGCAGTCCACGAATAAGATAATAAAGGGCCGGCGCAGCAAAGGCCGGGTAAAGCGGAAAACGCAAACCAATCCGGCTGATGGTATTTAACCAGTATGAAGTACCAGCCAGGATCAGCGCGAAAAGTGCCACCCGTTTTCCACCAACTTCCTTGCCAAGCAGGTAAATATAAGGCAAGCTAAACAGGCCAATCAACGCAGTGCCTATTTTCAGGCTGATGAAGGTCAGGCCTGTGCCCAATAAATATGCGATAGCAGCAGTCCAATAGAATTGAAAAAATTCCCGACCGGTATTGCGAGGGAAAAAGATATGCGTTTGCCCCTGGGTGATATCAAAAACATCCAGCAGCTTTTCGGCATGATCACTGAAAGGTTCTCCAGGAACGCCATCCAGGCGATAAAACCGGAAAAAAATAATAACTGCAACAACCGCAATCAGTAAAACTGCCCAACGTGTGATTGAGACCTGCCATGCTTCTTTTTTTATAAAGTCACTCATTTTTTTCAAAAAAGAAGGTTTCTCGCGCTTGCTCAACCACAGTGCACGCCCAAACAAACCCAGTGCCACCAGCCAAATGCTAACATTGAGACTGGTAAACAGGTTGTCAGAAAACAAAATGAAAGCCAGCAGGGCCAGGAGTATGGCAACTAGCAGGCTGTTTCGACGATAAGTCTGCGGGTCGATTTGTTGGGATTCAACCTTGGAAACCGGAAGAACAAATTCTCCGACGAAATATGCCCAGAACAGCAGTAATAGTGCAAAAAAATAAAATCCCACCCCAATCGGAATGGCATCGGCGGGAGGTTCTAGCGTGCGCTGTCCAATCAGCGCCATCAAGAGAGCCAGCAGAGTACGCCACGGTATGTGGACCGGCAAGCGCAGCTTGATAGTGATCTCACGCATGCCATCCTCATCGTGTGTATTCAAGAAACTGGCATTCGGCGCAGTGTCATCTTGAACAATTGATTCAGACCCGGAGAATTCAGCCTGATCGTTTTCAGCGCTGACAGCGGATTCGGCTGCGAATGGAATTTGGATCTTATCTTTCTGCCAGGGATTTAACCTGGATTTCAAGAAGTCAAGAACACTGGGCTCTTTCATATTTGTGAAATTCTCCCAATAAAATCGATTAGTTCAGCCAGGGTTTAAATTCTGTGAGCAATATAAAAGGTGTAAGCACCATTTTCCTGAGGGATGGGTTCGATATAATATTTGCGCAGGAAGGCCATTACAGGTGCGAAATTCCAATATGCTGAAGAAACATGCCAGCGACGGGTAAAAAAGTGGATCAGCAAGGACGGCAAGCCAAAATAATGGCCCCATTCCAGCGTGGCCAGGGCTGCTGGCGAGAAATAATTCCAGGATTTATCCAGCTTGAAGCCAGTGGCTTCAAGGCGTTTTTCCCATTGAGTGGGGTTATCACAAGTGACATGCCGTGATATTTTATTAAAGAAAGCGCGGTAAGCACCCGCCAGTGATTTAAGACCCATCCCGTCTAGAAAACGCGCGACGGAAAGATTCGGCAGGAAATTATGGTTGGGTACACAAAAAACAAATGGCGCACCCGGTTTAAGTACGCGCGCTGTTTCCACCAGGACAGCATCCAGATCAGGGATATGCTCGAGTACCGAATTGCTCAAAGCGCTTGAAAAATGGGCATCCGGATATGGCATACTGGCACCGTCCGCTTCCGTCAGCAGGTTATAAACGCCGCGAGTGCCCGCTTCGTGGATTGGGCCTGTCCATGGATCCAGGCCGACATCCAATTTGCGATCAAACGTGAGCTGGGTAAAATGGCCATCCCCACAGCCCACATCCAGGGTGGGAGCTGGCAGGTCAAGACCCTCGTAAAACCGCGATTCAACTGCACGAAGAAATGCGCGAAAGTAAGGCAAATCGCGAGTGTGGAGAAAAAGGAAATCTTTCGGCTGTCTATCAGGCATTTTATTGATCTACTTTCATCTTTGAGAGTACCAAACTACGCAACTTTTTTTCGATCATTTCAAACATTCTAATCATCCCTCGCGCAGCTGTCAGGGCGTCTTCAAAAAGCGAAAGATGGGCATTTTTGATGTCATCCAGCTCAATACCTGCGACAGCTATGCAGAAGGCTTGCCGAGTTTTTGGAATAATTTTTCATACTCTGCTGCCACAGAATCCGGGTCGTAAGTACGCGCAATCTCGGCCGGGTCCCGGCGATATTTTTGTGGTTGATCCAGAACTTGCAGAATGCCATTCGCCAGAGCCCCGGCATCACCAATCGCCGTAACCACACCCATACCCGTCATCTGAACCGGGCGGCGTACACCAGGCAGAGCAGATGCCACGCAGGGCACATTATTCATCATGGCTTCAATCTGCACCAACCCAAAAGCCT
>CAZLJB010000341.1:0-4461 GCA_964559195.1 uncultured Anaerolinea sp.
GCTAACCAACCGCTGTCAGCCGAGAAAGACCTCCCGCCTGGTCTCAAGAAAATCCATCATCAGTTATCCAACCAGGGCGTGGATATTACCCTGGTCGAAGGTTTGATGGATGTGGCCATGGAAACCCTTAGCCCGGCTACCTTAGCGGACCACGAAACTTGCAAGAAATACATCACCCAGCTGCTTGGGGCTGAATTGCGTGTTCAACAAGGCCTGGGTGTCTACGTTCCCAGTAATGTGGTATGCCTGATTGGTTCCAGCGGTAGTGGCAAAACTTCATCCATTGCAAAACTAGCCCTCTTTTTCACGCAGACCCTCAAAAAAACCGTGACCTGGATTTGTGCCGATACCGTCAGGATTGGTGCCATTGCCGAAGCGCGCGCTTATACGGATGCACTTGGTCTGACATTAAAATTGGTATATAGCCCGTCCGATATCAAGAAAATTCTGTCAGGTGCGCAAGAATCGGATTTGTTCTTATTGGATACGCCTGGTTTTAACCCCTGCAGCGAAAGCCAGATGGTTGAGTTAGGCGCCTTGTTGGCAGAGATCCCCAAGCGTTGCACTTACCTGGTGGCGCCTGCCACCACCAAGGAAATGGATTTATTCCAGCTCTCTGCATCGCTCGGGGTTTTCAATCTGGATGGCATCATTATTACCAAGCTGGATGAAACCCATTTGTTTGGTAGTGTCTATAATTTTGTTCGAAAAAACCAGGTCCCACTTGGTTTCTTTACCACTGGCAAGGAGGCCTCTCGTCATTTGGAGATGGTTGATCCTGCCCGTCTTGTTTCTGCCTTGTTCGGAAAAGAGTGGAACAAATGAATAACAGTAATGCAAAACCAGGTCAAAAGAAGACCACTGATTCGGGCCCCCAGCCCAAAGCCAAATCAGCCAAAGCGGCATCTACTTCCCGGCCTGAAACAAAAAACATGGCCAGCGATGACTTGCATCTGCCGGTATTGGTCGAATTTGCTTATACATCCTCTGCCCTGCTGGTGATCATTGCAAGTTTATTGGTGGTTATTATTTCGATTGTTACAAAGGCAACCCTGCTGGATCTGGTCATCCGGACCGCTGTAACCATCCTGGTGATTGGCGGATTGCTGACCCTGGTATCCTGGCAGGTCTCTGCAGGTGTGCTTCAGGCCAGCCTGGCAGAACAAAAGGAAGCAATCGAGAAAGAAAAAGAAGATCGCGAAAAGAAAGAAGCCCTACAAAAGAAAGATGCTCTGGAAATGCAAGAAGCCATGAAATCACAAGAACCAATCGGTGGAAGCGTGTTTGAGGCTGAATAAACCATGGAGACCCCCATCGACGCAGTGGACATGCTGGATGAATTTCTGGTCACGCGCTCCCCGGAGTTGCGCGAAAAACTGGTCCTGCGTTCTGTTCCTCTGGTTCATTTCCTGCTCGGACGCATGGGTATTACCCAGGAAGCGGGCAGTGATTATGAAGACCTGGCGCACCAGGGTCTGCTTGGTTTGATCGAATCGATTGACCGGTTTGATCCCAAGTTTGGAGCCCGCTTTAGTACCTATGCCAGTGTGCGCATTCGCGGAAAAATCCTGGATTATTTGCGAACCGTGGATTGGATGCCTCGCGCAGCGCGCAAACGCTCACGCCTCATCCAAAAGACCATTTCCACGCTCTGGTCTGAGAACCTTCACGAGCCCACCGAAGCCGAGATTGCCGCCCGCCTGGGAATCAATGTGGAAGAAATTCAGGAAGGGTTGGCAGATTCCAACCGTATTTTGGTTTCACTCGATATCATGGTCGACTCTGACCAGGATGGCGATGGATCGATGCATGAATTTTTACGGGATGAAAGCCAGGAGGATCCATCTGAAGTGATGGAGGCTGGAAGCCTGGTCGAGCAAATGGCCAGCGCAATTCAGAGTTTGGCTGAACGAGAGAGACTGATCCTGTCATTGTATTATAATGATCAACTTACATTCAAAGAAATTGGTAAGGTATTGGATATCACTGAGTCTCGGGTTTGCCAGCTGCATGCCCGTGCTATCATAAACCTGAAGGCGATAATGAAAAATGAGTAGCATTCCGAAAGTATCTCTCGAAGATTCGTTGTACGTGCTGCAGCTTGCGCGTGAAACGGCGCTTGCTCAAAACCGCCAATCCCAGGCCAAGCGGATGATGCCGGTTGTGGATGAAATCCGTGGCTTGGTGAACAACCCTGCCCAAACCCAGTCGATAACCCCTTCCGCTGGCTTGATGGGACAATCTGATTTTAAAACACTGCTGCAGGTGACCCAGTCACGCGTTAATCAGCCGGATTCAGTCAATTCGACTTCGGCAGTCATGGATCGTAATCGTTTGATCGGTGCCATGGCCAGCGCAAAAATGTCGGATGTTGATATTGCCCGCCAGTTTAATATGACCCGCGAAGAGGTTCAACTGGTTTTGAGTGTGCAACAAAACAAAGCAAGCTACGGAGATAAACTAAAATGATAAAAGGTCTCTATTCGGCTGTAACCTCTATGGTGGTAAATGCTGCCCGCCAGCAGGCTCTCTCTCACAACATCGCCAACCTGGAAACCCCTGGCTTTAAACAGGTGCTTTTCACGGTTGAAGATTTCATGCAAAACCAGTCTGTCTACTCTACACAGAATTCAGGATCATCCAACTCGCTGGATTACCTCGGTACAATGGGTCTGGGTTCTCAAATCAGCCCGGAATTTATTGATTATTCGCAGGGCGCCATGCAGATTACCGGGAACCCGTTGGATGTTGCCATTCAAGGCAAAGGATTTTTCCGCGTAAAAACCGCGGATGGCGAACGTTATACCCGTGATGGGCGCTTTATCCGTGATGCAAATAAAATCCTTGTGACGGTGGAAGGTTATAAAGTGTTGAACAGCACCGGTCAGGAAATCACCATCCCGGATGGCGACATCGCGATTGCACCGGATGGCACCATCAGCGCCAATGGCACCGCGGTGACCAAATTGGGCTTCGGCGTCTTTGATAAGCCAGAAACTGAGCTCCAGCACACTGAAGGTAATTTATTCACTGGCCCGGCGGCTTCAACCAGCACGGATGTTCCACAGGTCACACAGGGCTTTCTGGAAGCCTCCAATGCCAACCCGTCACAGTTGATGACCCAGTTGGTGGAGGTTGCCAGGTCGTACGAAGCTGCTCAAAAGCTTGTTCAAAACCAGGATGAACTATTGGGTAAATCCATCGCTTCTCTCGGGCGCATCGGCTAACACCAGGAGGCAACATGTCATCTTCTCTCTTTGAAATTTTGAATATCTCGCGTCAAGACATCCTCAGCCGTTTGAGTGACCTGGATGTGACCAGTAATAACCTGGCCAATATCAATACCGCCGGTTATAAAACCAGTCGTTCTAATTTTCAAGAATTGCTGAATAAGCAGATCAAAGAAGGCGCCAGCCTGGTTGGGACTCAGTTGATTACAACCCAGGGTGCCATAAAGCCGAGTGACAACCCGCTCGATTGGGCCATTGAGGGCGATGGTTTCTTTAGCGTCAAGCTTGCCAATGGCAAGAACGGTTACACCCGTGATGGAAGCTTTATCCTGGACGCCAACCGCAACCTCGTAACCGCCAGCGGTTACCCCCTGGTTTGGGATGGAACGATTGCGGCTTGTATGACAGACTTCAGCGTCAATCCGGATGGTTCCGTCATGGCCACCAAGGCGGATGGCACGCGCGCTTCGATCGGTACCGTTCAATTGACCCGTTTCCCAAATTCCACCGCTTTGACCAATAGTGGCAATAATATCTGGTTGGAAAATGCATCCTCTGGTAAAGCTCAAACTGGGGCCGCCGCAAGCCAAAATTTCGGCAAAATCACTGGAAAAATGGTGGAGCAGTCCAATGTGGATCTTTCGCAGGAAATGACACACATGATGACACTTCAGCGTTCATTTAGCATGTCCATTAAGGCCTTCCAGCAAACGGATATGATGATCTCCCAGGCTATTAACCTTCGTAAGGCATAATGTTTTCGAAACATCAGCCGATAATATAGATGTGAATTTATTATCTCTGATGGAGGATCTACCCAATGAAAATCGAAAATAACGGCATTTCACCACTTGCATCCAAACCAACCGACCCTTCCAGCCGGATTGACAAGAAGGACGTTCGCAAAGACGCCCAGGCAGTCGGTTCTGCCCAGGACCAGGTTTCGATGTCTGGAAATGGACGTTTGCTGGCAAAAGCGCGAGTTGCCCTGGGTAATGTGCAGGATACCAATATCGATCGCCTTGCAACGCTTAAAACGCAAATTGCCAATGGCGACTATACGGTAAAAATCAACGACCTGGCTCGCAAGCTGGTCGCGAGGTTTTTCCCAAAATAAAAGTTTGACCGAGGATCCCAATGAAAGAGAATGATAAATTCACAAAAGATCGGCTTGAACTTGAAGAAGTTTTGGTACGCCAATTCAGAGTGCTGCAGGAAATGATCGCTCTGA
>CAZLJB010000342.1:0-2993 GCA_964559195.1 uncultured Anaerolinea sp.
GCGGTGGGTGGCTGGATGGCCGCCACCGCTTCCTGATTCAGCGTCTTCAAAATAGAGAGACCATTAAAAACCAGGCCGATTAACACCAGGACTGCCAGGACTTCCACTGCCAGCAGCAGGTTGTCCGTCCAACGATTGCCAGAACGAACCTTGACAGCCGTTTCAGCTTCCGGAGTATCCACCACGCGGCCGACGGCTGCCTCCGAATCAGAAACTGGCGTAATGGATATCACGCGTCCGGTGCGGCGATAACTCTCAAGGCGGTCGTGACGATTTACCCGACGCTTATCCAGCAGCAGGCGGCGCAATTCTTCCACCGTTAATTCTTCCGGACGCTTATCAACCATACCGGGCCGATTATACCCCGATTGGGCCGGACTCAAATTGGCAGTTATTGAGATCGTAGATCGCGTTCCAAATTATTCGCCCCGAACAGGCAAAAAGATTGGGGGTTATTATTTTCCATTCAGCCAGGCCGAGCCTTGAATCAAGACAGATCGAATGGTACAAGGATTGTGAAAACACGCATTTACCCACAGGCGATCGGTCATCAAAACTAATTTAATAAGGCCAATTTACATCTGTCTATTTACACAAATTGAAAGTTGAAAATTGCGCCTTGACCAAGCAGCGCTAGTCGAGTAGAATACTTCCTCGCTAACGCCTTCGTAGCTCAGTGGATTAGAGCGCTTGCTTGCGGAGCAATAGGTCGCGCGTTCGAGTCGCGCCGAAGGCACAAATCAAGAGAGCGGGGTTGCCCCGCTCTCTTTGTATTTTAACCCTTTTGGGAATATACTTAACCAGTTTTTATAACCAGCAATTTTCAGGATGATTTACTTCATGACCAAACCAAGTATTTTATTGACGAATGATGACGGCATCCGCTCACCCGGTTTGTGGGCCGCCGCCCAGGCACTCTCCAGGCTTGGCTTCGTGACAGTTGCGGCCCCCCGTGAACAGTCATCCGGCGTGGGACGCAGCCAGCCAGCCACATCCGACGGCATCATCCGTGAGGAATCTGTCAGTATTCACGGACAGACCTGGATGGTCTATGCGGTCGGTGGTACACCAGCCCAGGCTGTCCAGCACGGTTTTCTTGAAATCCTGGCAAAAAAACCAGACCTGGTTGTTTCTGGCATCAATTATGGTGAAAACGTGGCCACCGGAATTACCATCTCGGGCACTGTCGGGGCAGCCATGGAGGCCGCTTCGATGGGCGTTCCAGCCCTGGCTATGTCACTCGAAACCGACAAGGCCCACCATTTATCTTATTCCACCGAAGTTGATTTTTCGACCGCCGCCCATTTCACTGCCTTCTTTGCGGCCTTGATGCTGGAGCATCAGCTGCCCAAAGGCGTAAACCTGCTCAAAGTTGACGTCCCTTCAGATGCCAGCCCCGAAACCCCCTGGGATTGGACCCGGCTGTCAATGCAGCGCTATTATGTGCCCACCAAGCCTTTGCGTAGTTCCTGGGATGTGCCAGAATCTGTCGGTTATGAAACTAGCATGGACTTCGAAAATGAGCCAACCAACAGCGATATTTACACCCTGATTCGCAAACGGCGAGTCTCTGTCACACCACTGAGCCTGGATATGACCGCCCACGTGGAAACAAATCTACTCGAGCGTTTTGCCAGTCACTCGGGTAAACACTCAAACTACCAGCCCGCCTAATAAACCAGCAAGAACAGCCACCTTCTGATCAGATCCAATACATCAGACACAATCTTATAATAAACCCTACCGTTGATGAATATCATTAATTGTGCAACCGGCCTGCAATGCTAAAACTGACCCACACCAAACCGGTCTCTTGGAGGAATGCTGATGGCAGAAATTGAACTTCGTGAAATAGCTTTGTTCAGCGAGATGGACGAACAGGAAGTCTCTGAAATTCGCTCCCTCATGGATGAAATAAAGTACAAACCCGGACAAACCATCGTCCATGAAGGTGAAACCGGCAACCTGTTTTATATCATCACGGAGGGCGAAGTACAGGTCACCATCCGTGATATTGATGAAAAAGATATTGTCCTGCAAGATTTGGGGCCCGGCGGTTTTTTTGGAGAGCTTTCCATGCTGACCAACGAACCCCGTTCGGCCCGTGTTTTTGCCGTCTCAAACGTCACTGTTCTGGGACTGGAACGGGATGAATTTTTCGCTTTCCTGCAAAAGCGCCCGTCAGCAGCCATTGACGTATTGATCGAGTTGGGCGGGCGCTTGCATGACATGAATACCATCCTGCGCCACAGTGCCAGCCGCAACGCAAATGAGGTGGACCAGGAAAGGCTAACTTTCGGTCAGCGCATTGCCGATGCGGTTGCAGATACCATGGGCAGCTGGCCATTCATCATTACTCAAACCACCATCCTGGCGATCTGGATCACGCTCAATGTGACCGCCTGGATCAATCACTGGGACCCATACCCGTTCATTTTGCTCAACCTGACACTTTCCTTCCAGGCGGCATACGCCGCTCCCTTTATCATGATGAGCCAGAACCGGCAGGCCTCCAAGGATCGCATCGCGGCTGAAATTGATCACCAGGTCAACGCCAAGGCAGAGCTGGAGGTCGGGTTGCTGCTAAAGCGGATCGATGATCTCGAACAATTGGTGGATGAAAATCAGCGTGAACTAAAAAAAATAATCTCAAAATAATGGACATCGGACCCCTGCTTATTTCTTATTTCATCGCAGCAAAGTATTCAGCTTCAATGGCCTGCCAGGGTTCATTCTGAAGTTTCATTGAAGCTGCCAGCAAGGGCTGAACCCGGCTGATCTCCTGCGCAATGCGCTGCGCCACCCGCCTGATTGAAAAATGGGCATTGGCCGAAGCACGCAGTTGACAGAATGAATAGGCTTCGCGTAAATTAAAAGTAGCCAGGACTCTGCGATTATAACCATTGGGCACAACATACTGGGCCACATCCACATTCCAGGCTGCCAGTTTTTTCCATAGCCCGGCGGCTGCGTCCATTGCCCGGCGGTACTCT
>CAZLJB010000342.1:3093-4458 GCA_964559195.1 uncultured Anaerolinea sp.
GCCTGGTTGTAACTCATATTTCCAAAACGATAGAGTGCCGAAGCCAGGATACGCTGCTCGCCATCCCGATCATAATCCACCAGGTCACACCACTCTTGCGGTTCAGCCATTAGACCAAATTCACTGGACAACCGGCTGAGATCTGCACTTGTTTCGGTTAAATAAGGCAGAGGATCGGCATATTTTAACAATGTTGGGATTTCGGCCGCAGCGGCTGACCTGACAGTTTCACCGATTTCACGCACTTCAGCCAGGGGGCTGGAACGCCATTTACGGATGGCGCTTTCCAACACGCGACCATTGGCCGTCATACCCACATTGGCCAGCGAGGCTGCCGGAAGCAGGAAGCGACAGACGTCCACATATTGGGAACGAATACGACGATCCCAGGCATCTTCGCTTTCAGCTTCCCGACGAGGGGCAGTCTTTTGGACCGTTTTGCGAACAGGTTCCAACGCTGCCGCGTAGGTCTCGAACAATAACCGGCAGGTGTCAACATATTCCCTGCGCAGAGCCTGGGTAAGTGCATCCGTCTCATCCAATTCGGTCGGAATAAAATAATTATCAGCATCCCACTTCTGATAGCGGGTTGATTTTTCTGTGTAAGACGCCAGGCGGTTGGATTCAATCGCTTCCATGGCCAGACGTGAAGCATTTTCAATTGCCAGATGCAAAACTGCATGTTCGGCCACCGAAGCATGCCCATATCCAAGCACCCATTTCTCATGAAACTGGGCAGATTTCTCATCAGTCAATTCCGCAGCAATCTGACGAAAAGATTCGGGCGTGCGCGAAGTGCGGGCAAATGCCACGGCAATTGTCTCAGGGCTGAGCTGCCTGGGGGAAAGCAAGTAAATATCGCGTTTAGGTGCGGTCATTGAAGCTCCTGCACTGCCTTTTTTTGGGGGTAATTGATGCCACAATCTTCTGTTATTCTGCAAACACATCCTCAAGCCAGCCAATCAGCCCTTGCCTGTGCATTTCGCCAAAAACCATCCCCGTCTGACCATTTATTACCACCCGATAATTTCGATCGTCCACTGTATAGCTGGCTTGCCAGAGCGGGATCAGGACGAGTTTAAAAGATAGAATCGCCAGATTGGCGGAACTGTAACTCAAGTCAGAGACCTGCCCTTTTTCGGCATGAATACGACTGCGGGTGCGCTCAACCGCCTTTTCACG
This sequence comes from uncultured Anaerolinea sp., assembly GCA_964559195.1. Lineage (GTDB taxonomy): Bacteria > Chloroflexota > Anaerolineae > Anaerolineales > Villigracilaceae > UBA5195. The sequence continues at coordinate 4,276 of CAZLJB010000342.1, forward strand.
AGCATCCAGTGAAGCATCCGACATCGAATATTCATAAACTTCCGCAGGCCAGCCCGATAAATAACGAGGATCATAAGCCGCAGCGTTGGCTGTATCAAAACCTGCCATTATCTTTGGCAGAAGATCTGCCAGGCGCCTGACCGCCGGAATGGTAATATCATCATAGCTGACACTCTGGTCGCC
>CAZLJB010000343.1:0-4454 GCA_964559195.1 uncultured Anaerolinea sp.
TGAAGATTTATTGGCTTCTGATTGATTTTCTTGGCCGGTAATATATTTGTAAACCACAGAAATAACGAGGTTATCAAATGGCGAATTGATAAGATGTTTGATTTTGGAGTAGCCGAACTTTTTAAATTTTTTCGAAAAGAATATAGTCTCACATCCAGAAGGATAAAAATTATGGCACAGCCAACGACAACAAAATAAAAATTAGAATCCATAGGGTCTCATGGTTTAAAGGAAATTAATTGCTGCTTATCAATCTTATAAGAGAAGAATAATATATTTTCCGGTTGATATCGGCGCCTGATTTCACTCCATTTCCCATTAGGAATGAGACGGGCAATCTGGGAAATATCTTCGACACGGGATGGCGTTGCTATAAAAAGAATGTCTTTGTCTGTTGGCAGTGCAGCCAACGTTTGGGGTGACACGCTGGGAAGATAATTTTTTTCTACATCTGGTGAAAAGTACTCAAAATTTGCAAAGCTCAAATATGGAACATCAGGTTCGCTTATCAAGTAGAAGCGACCTGAATTGTGAAGCGGAGAAATAAAGGCGGCTGTTTCATAAGTCAATTCGTTCGTTGGATCTTCAAAAAAATGACCGGTCCGGTATTCAATAAAATAAAAAGTGATGTTCTGGTATCCAATAAACAAAATAAAGAAAAAAAGCAAAAGTGGTGTTATCCAGCGAGTAAATTTATTTGTTGGGAAAAGAGCCTGCGTGGATTTTACAATTCCGAGTGCAGTGATTATGCAAAGAGCCGGCATGCTCATCATCATCCGTTGACTAGTGGGTGGTCCTCCGGTAATTGTGCTACCAAGAATGATTGCAGCCCAGAACCAAACAAATAACCCCATGAAGCGAGCATCTTTTAGACGATAGAAAGTATATGCAAGTCCCATCATAAAGAATATTGCTGCCAGTGGCATCAGGAAAGGTTTGGTGGAATTAAAAAAATTTGACTGTGCATCAGTACTGATGAATACCAGGCTGGATTTGAAAAATTGGTAAGCCAAAATATCTATTGCACTTTTTCCAGTCCCACTCACTTGCTCTTGAAAAATATTGTTTTGAAAAATACCTTCACTATTCATCCGAGCAGAAAAACTTTCCGGGTGGGAAAAGAAAAAACCTAAGATAGGACCAACGGTGATCCCCATTGCCAAAATAAAAATAAAAAATCTTCTTTTATAAGATTGAAATAAACCGCGGTTTCGGAAGCCCAAATAACATAAGGCAAAAAAGCCAATTAGCGGTGCCAGGCGCGAACCAGGATAGGTATAAAAACAGAGCCCTCCTAAAAGGCCAGCGGCCAGAAAATAAATTATTGAGCCGCGCCGGATGCCTCTAAACAATAGCCACATGATCAGGGTAGTTGAAAGCGAATCGACAATATTATCTACACCGATACGGCTAAAATGGACATGCACTGGCAAGGTTGCGAGTAAGGCTGCGGCTACCCAGGCAGTTATTTGGTCGAAAGCTTCTCTCGTGAATAAATATGTTGCCAGTACTGCCAGTGTGCCGATGATCACACTGACCAGTCGAACTGCAAGCGCAGTATTCCCAAAAAAGAAAACACTCAACCCAGTAGGCAGAAAGGCAATCATGGGCTGTTGGGACCAGCCGGTTTCCATGATTGTGATGCACGTACCGTTTACCAGGCAGGCACCGTTTTTACCCATTTGGCCCTCATCATTAATGAATGAGTATGGGTGTAACGACAAATCCCAAAAACGGACGAAGAAGGAAAATATTATTAGAATGGACAGGGCCAATAATTCAAATTTATGCTTTATTAGCCAGTTTTGGACGAAACCCATTTTTGGTGGAACCCATTCTTCGCTAGTAATAACGCTCAGCGCAAACAGTATTATAGAAAAACACATCACAATCCCAAAACCCAATGCAGGTGTCATTCCAGTGGAGGTTGCAGTATAAAGAGCGGTTAAAATGGTCAAGCCTAGACTGGTAATCCAAAATCCAAATTTAGGTTGATAGGGTTGTTCCAAATGTTTGGAAATGAGTAAGCCCGGCTGCATTTCTCCGAGAATGCGTAGGCCAATAATAAATAAAATTCCCGCTAAAATATAAAAAAATAACCCCAGCATAGGGGATGAATTCTTGGAAAAATTACTAATCCATGTGTTGGGGTCCCAGAACTCAGGCTGGTCCTTGGCCGAAGTGAGAAGGATTTGCGCAACCACGCCAACGAATAAACCTGAGACTATAAGTGCGACACCACGAAATTTCTGAACATAAGGTTTGAAAAAATCTAAAATTTGCATGTTATTCCACCTTGCGGCCAATTCCGAGCAGGGTACTGCCGTAGATGACATGAATTTCCACATCGGCTAGCCCAAGTTTACGCATGAAATTTTTTAATTCCTGGCGGTGGAATGGATTCTCTTCGCCAAATGGCCAATGCCTTCCAAAAGCTTTACGAACAATAATATTATAGATTGAGCTGATCCATGGCACCATTATTACGATCCTGCCGCCAGTTTTGGTAACTCGAATTTTTTCCATGACCATTTGACCGGCTTGATCCCGGGTAAAATGTTCGATCAAGCCGATGCTGAAACTGACATCAACCTTGTTTGAAGCTAGTGGTAATGAAAAAGAATTGGCGATGGATGTGTGAAAATTCGGATTAATGGATCTAACCAATTGGATTGCTTGAGGTGAGAGGTCCAGGGCGAAACATTTGCTGGATGTATAAATTTGGTCTAGATAGTGTAATGTGCGAGCAGAACCACAGCCAACTTCCAAGAGATTGGCTGATGCTAAATTCCCAGTATTTTTGGCAATCCTTCTGGCATAAGCACTAGAAAAGAGGAAACGAATAAGCCACAGAAACCTATGAAAAAAATCGTTTTTTGACGCGTGGATCGCCCAGAACGAATCCCAAATATCATTTTTACGTAACTCAGCCATGGATTTCCTATAACTAATAATTCTCGAAAACGGTATAAATGAGATGAATTCTTTGTTTAGAAAACTGAAAATAAAGCCAGCATCTTTTCCTGATTTTGCATATCAGGAAAAATTGAAAATTCTGTCTGCATTATAAAAGAAATTATCAAAACGGGGTCAAATTATCTCATTAAGGTTATGAATGAAAGCCATTATTTTAATCCCATTTCGGCGCGCGAAATTATCAGACGCTGAATTTCGCTTGTTCCTTCATAAATTTCAGTTATTTTTGCATCACGAAAATAACGTTCAACAGGCAATTCTTTACTATAACCCATGCCCCCATGAATTTGGACGGCATGATGGGCACAAAACATGGCAGTTTCCGATGCAAACAATTTGGCCATTGACGCTTGTAGAGAAAAGCGTTCCCCGGTAATTTTTGATCGTTCCTTTGTAAGTGCTGCATCATATATCAGTAAACGCGATGCTTCAATCCTCGTTTTCATATCTGCAATCTTAAACCCGGTCCCTTGAAAAGTACCAATTGGTTGCCCAAAAGATATGCGTTCACTTGCGTATTGCCTGGCGGCTTCATAAGCAGCTTCAGCTATTCCCAGGGCCTGGGCTCCGACACCAATCCGGCCTGCATCCAGCACCGTCATCGCGATTTTGAAGCCATCTCCCTCGTTGCCAATGATATTTTCAGCCGGGATGCGACAATTTTCGAAGAGTAGCTCGCTGGTTGCGGAGGCCCGGATACCCATTTTGGGTTCTTTTTTCCCTCGAATCAAACCAGGTGTGTTAGCATCCATTACAAAAGCCGAAATTCCCTTTTGTTTCTTATCCGGGTTGGTTATCATGAAGACAATCAGGAAATCGGCGACCGGGCCACTCGTAACCCAGGATTTTCTACCATTTAGAACATAAAAATTTCCATCTTTTATTGCGCGGCTTTTCATGGTGCCCGCATCTGAACCGCTCATTGGTTCTGTCAACGAGTATGCGCCAATGGCATTCCCTGAAGCAACAGGTGTTAAATATTTATGCTTTAAGGCCTCAGATCCAAACTTTAATAATCCATAGGCATAAAGCGAATTATTGACAGACATGATTACGCCATGGGCTGCATCGGCCTTACAAATTTCTTCAAGGGCGAGTACGTAGGATAAAGTATCCATCCCTGCTCCCCCATATTCTTCTGGAACTTCAATCCCCATAAAGCCCATTGCGCCCATTTTTTTGATAGTAGTAATTGGGAATTCACCGCTTTCATCAAACTTAGCTGCAATTGGGGCAATTTCATTTTTTGCGAATTCACGGGCAGCATCACGGATCATTTTGTGTTCATCTGATAATGGGAAGATAGCTAAATCGTTCATTGTCCTCCAAGATAGGCTTGATTTTGCCAAAAATTTACGAAAATTCTGCTTATTGTATGAATTAATAGTTTTCAAGTTAAATGTGGTTTTTGCTGAGAATTAAATGATTATAGCACTTCAAAAAATAAAAGCAGTGAAATTATGGGGAATTTATCTGAG
>CAZLJB010000344.1:0-4441 GCA_964559195.1 uncultured Anaerolinea sp.
AATAAATGGACCGATAATGGAAAAAATCCTGATCGAATTTGTCAATACATTGGACCTGTCACTAAAAAAATTACAGGAAGATTTGGGGGCTTCTCCCGGAATATCCAGATTAACCATCAGCCAATTCCAATACATTGATGCAATTCATGAGCTAGATGAACCCACAATTACCCAAGTATCAGAACAGCTAAAAATAACAAAAGCTTCTGTAACAATCGGGATAAATAAACTGGTCATGCTGGGTTATGCAATCAAAACCCAATCAAACCACGACAAGCGTGTAATTCACGTCAGATTATCGGCTGCCGGAAACCAATTGATCAATGCAAAATACCAGGCTCTGAAAGACTATGGTGATTTTATCGTTTCGGCGCTACAAGAAGATGAAGCCAGGCTATTTGAACAAACCCTTACAAAAATTGTAAAACTTTTTAAACAAGCCTGATTATATCCAACACAAGCTTTCTTCTGTAATTCGGTAAGGAATAAACTCAATGCGTATAACAATATTAACTACTGGCACCCGAGGCGACACACAACCATATCTCGCACTGGGGCTTGCTTTAAAAAATGTGGGGCAAACTGTCAGAGTGGCAGCTTTTGAAAACTATGAAGATTTTGTGAAAAGTTATGGATTGGAGTTTTTTCCCATCAAAGGCGATATCACAAGGATGGCAGCCAGCCTCAGCACAAAAGATGCAAGACAAGCAGATAACCCCTTCAAAGTCATTCTTAGTTTTAATAAACTAAAATCATTTGTCGTTGATATTCAGCAAGATTTTTACGACGCCTGCCTGGGATCAGATGCAATAGTTTACCATCCTGGTGCCGCGATAGGGTATTTTGCCGCTCAATATTTAAAAATACCAGCCATTCTTGCGACCCCCTTTCCAATGACACCAACCGCGGACTATCCCGCCCTAATTTTCTACGACACCATCCGCTTGGGAAAAATATTCAATTTTTCTACCCACAAAATTTTTGAGCAGATCATGTGGTTTGCGTCCAGCTCCGCTGTCAAACAATTCTGGTTCAAGAAATTTGGCAAAACGCCTGAAAAGTTTGAATCCCCCTTCGGTAAGCAAAAAACCAGGCAAAATCCAACCATCATCTCGTGCAGCAAGTATGTTTTTCCACAACCAGATGATTGGCCAGCGCATGTGGAAACCACAGGCTACTGGTTTGGGGAAGGGTCAGATTGGCAACCAGATAACCGGTTATTGGATTTTCTGCAAAAGGGTCCGGCCCCAGTATATGTTGGTTTTGGAAGTCTGGGAAACCCCGCCCAGGCCGTTCAAACCACACAATTAGTGATCGACGCTTTGCAAAAAAGTGGGCAGCGAGGAATATTGGCAACCGGCTGGAATGGGCTATCCGCTGAATTGGAAGGTATTCCAGAAGGGATTTTAATCATCGAAAGCGCTCCTCATACCTGGTTATTTCCCCGTATGGCAGCTGTTGTCCACCATGGCGGAGCAGGAACCACGGCTGCCGGAATGCGCGCTGGAGTGCCGGGTATCATCATTCCCCACAGCAATGACCAGTTTGCCTGGGGTCGACGAGTATTTGAACTTGGCATCGGCCCAAAACCAATTCCCCGCAAAGAACTGACATCAGAAAAATTATCTGCGGCAATCAATTTTGCACTATCAATAGCTATTCGCGCGACCGCAAAGGATTTTGGAATAAAAATTCAAAGCGAAGATGGCGCTGCAACTGCCGCCACAATCATAATAAACAGTATGGAATAGGCAAAGCCTGTTACCAATAAAAACCCAGCTTCGTTCTAGTATCTCGTCCGGATCAATCAGAGCTTTGTTCCAACGGTTTTTTCCCTGATCAGGTTTAAAAACAAATCCACGATATCTGGGTCAAGATGGGTTCCCGCCAGGGAACGATTATGGTCAAGCACTCTTTCTTGCGGCCAGGCTTTGCGGTAAGGACGATCAAAACAAAGCGCATCCCAACCACTCATCATCCGTAAGCTTATCCTGTTTTAGCAAGATACTATCGGGCACACCCAGCTTACCCATATCGTGCAAGAGCGCCCCGCGTCAAATATGCAGGATCTTTTCCTCACTGATCCCCATCGATTGTGCCAGGCGTACAGTCATCTCGGTAACGCGCCGTGTATGCCCTTCTGTTTTTTTATCGCGCAAATCGAGCGCATGCGACCAGCCCTCGATGGTGGCATCATACGCCAGACCAAGCTCTCGGTTAGATCGTTCCAGACGTTGGAACATTTCAGCATTGTCCATCGCAATCAATGCCTGGTTCCCTAAGGTTTCAAAAAATCCAGCCATTCCAAATCAGCCAAGAGCCGGTCACGGTGAAAAATTTCCAAAATGCCTTTAACCTGGCCTTTGGAAATGAGCGGTACAGCAAAATAAGCGACAAATGCTTCTCCATCCAGCATTTTGGATCGTGAGAAATCGCTGGCATCTAATAAAAGATCAGAACTACCAATTATCCGATGTTCGTTGGCTGCCCGCCCGGCATAGGCATCATCCATCCGCAACCGTGATTGTTCAACTGCACATGACCGGAAGCCTCGCCCGATTGTGTATTCGAGAGACTGGGTATGGGGCTTATAAAAAAGAGAATGGATGTGACAAGGAAGTGATCTAAAGTTTTATTTTTATATAAATAAATACAATTACACTCATGATATAGTTGAACGATGAAACCTACCCAAACCCTGCCGGAAAATTTTACACTCGCTTGGAATCTGGATCTGAAACACAATACTCGTCTGAATATAATCTTACAATTGATCGGGCTGGGATGGATGTTTCTGGCAGGCGGACTATTGATGCTCAGCCTGAGGTTGATCCGTCCGGATTTTGGCACTATCCTGAATACCCGCTGGAATGGAAACACGCTCACCGCACTGGCCTTGTTGGTAGGGGTGATGGCAATCACAGTCGTACTCCATGAATTGGTGCACGGCCTGTTTTTTGGGTTGTTTGCTCATCATCGTCCGGAATTTGGTGTAGGAACCGGATACGCCTTTGCTGCTATGCCGGATTGGTTCTTTCCCAAACAGCAATACTTGATTATTGGACTAAGTCCACTCCTGTTGCTGTCTGGGATTGGCCTGGCAATTTGCTCATTCGTACCACTGGCCTGGCTGCCAGCAATCCTGAGCGCCATGGTAATCAATGCAGGGGGTGCCATCGGAGACATTTATGTTTGCTGGAGAATAGCGTACGATGCGCCTGATGTCTGGATCAAGGATACTGGCGACGGATTCCAACTTTACAGACGGCAGATCAAACCATAATCTGCAACTTTTTCCCAGCTGAAACGTAAAGTTAAACAAACTCGTATTGAATGCTCCAGTCCACCCTCATCGTACCTGGACCGGGGTTATTGTTCAGGAGAACGAAATGTTCAAAAATATTTATTTTGCTTTATTGGTGTTGGCATTGACCACTTTGGCCTGTGGATTTGAGACCAACATCCCGACCCCTGGCCCAGACCAAACCGACCAAATATCTGTAAATATCCCGGCTTCTGACACAAGCCTGACTCTCTCCTTCGGCGCAGGTAAGCTCGCCCTGACACCCGGTGCGAAGAATCTGGTGGAGGGTACAGCCACTTATAATATTTCCGACTTCAAACCGGTAATCAAATCTGAAACCGGCAGTGTAAGCATTACTCAGGGCAATTATAAAATGACTGGTTTCCCTGCTTTGAACGGGATAAAAAATGATTGGTCATTGAAATTGAGTTCGACACCCATGAATTTAAGCGTAAATGCCGGAGCCTATGAAGGCCATTACGATTTTGGCGGCCTGGCTCTTAAGAACCTGACTATTAACGATGGTGCAGCAGATGTCACTGCTGATTTTTCAACTCCAAATTCAGAAAAAATGAGCGTGCTAAGTTACAAAACAGGGGCTTCAAATGTGACATTGAAAAACCTGGGGAATGCGAATTTTTCAACCCTGGTTTTCGAAAGCGGTGCCGGAAATTACACACTCGACTTTGGAGGAAATCTCCAACGGGATGGCAGCGTGAATGTCCGCTCGGGGATGAGCAACCTGACCCTGGTGATTCCATCCGGGACAGCCACAAGTGTAAAAGTTAGCAGTGGCCTCTCAAATGTGCAGGTTCCCTCCGAATGGAGTCATACCCAGGACAGCGATACCTACATTCAAAAAGGAACTGGCCCTGAATTAACCATTGTGATCGAAATGGGTGCCGGGAACGTACAGATTTCCCATTAATAAACTTAATACCAACCGATCAGCCTGGCAAAGTCGCTTGCCAGGCTGATCGGTTTAATGACCATAAATAAATATTCCCCGCATTCCACGTCATGTAATCATAAAAAACTATCATTTCAGCCAAAACAAACGCACCATAAATTTATCTCCCACTCAGAGGTTGAAAATCATATAAAAACGGTGGATTGTTCCAAATATGAACAAATAAC
>CAZLJB010000345.1:0-4425 GCA_964559195.1 uncultured Anaerolinea sp.
TTGATGATTCTCGTTCCCCCCAACACAAGAATATCGGGTCGATTTGCAACCAGCAGTTCCAGACTTGTGGTGTCATTATGGTTTCCAACACAATAAAAGGGAATTTTCTTGCCGGTAATGAGCTCTGTCATGCGGGGGGGAACAGGCTGACCGGCGATTCGTTTTAGGAATTTTTCACGTTCCAGATCGCTAACTGCAGAAACTTCCTGGATAATGATGGAAGGCACCAGGTTATTTTCTAATAAAACGCGAAGCATTTCTCGCCCATAAGGATGTTCTTCCAACACCATAAACACAAAACGAAGTGCCATATAAAAATTATTCCTTTTATACGTGATTTTAATGTTGCCCTGACTAGCTTCTGAGAGGAAATAAAGTAGTGTTTTTGCCCAATAAGGATTTGGTTCGAATTTTTGATCAAAAGAAAGCAAACTGGGTAATATAAATGGATAATTAATATTCCAGTAAAACTTTCCTACTGCATAATTACAGATACTGGCAAAGGGCTGCATTGCTTAAGAGCCTGATACCAATAATATCAAGTTGTGAAAAAAACCACTAGTGGGATATTATAAATGAAAATCTCGTTATTTTTGCCCGTAAAGTACTTTTTCCCGAAAACGCAAATCTGAATTGCGCATTTTCATTGCCATGTCTGCTGCCAGGTTATACATCAACCGAAAACCCAGCTGTGGGTAGGTTTCGCAGAGCATGATCAACTTTTCTCGCGGGATTAGAAGCAGGCGTACTTCTTTGGTTTTGACCCGGGCTGTTGCTGAACGCAAGCCTTCATCCACCAACGCAATTTCCCCAAATGATTGTCCTCTGCGCAAAGTGGCTATACTTATTTTTTCGTTTTTTTCTTTTGCTCCGACCACACCTGGGTTGATCAAGATCTCGATCTCTCCCTGGATGATAATGAAGAGTTCCTTACTATTACTATTTTCTTCGAAAATAGTTTCTCCCGCATGGTAGGTTTTTTCCTGGCATAAATTTGAAACCAGCTCGAGCTGGGTCTGGGTGAATTGGTAGAAAACATCACCTTGCTTAAGAAAGGCGACCAGTTCATTCATGCTTTACCTCATTCTAAAACAATCTGCGATGGTTTAGACAGGTGTGGCAATCCATGATTGAATGAAAAAATGCCAAAATAACCCATCATTAAGAATACGTGCTGATTAACAATGAACCTGATATTTGGTCTTGAAAAGGAATTATCCTGAAGTTGCTTTTGGGTTAAGGATAAATATTATCCAACCAGTCCATTGGGTTAACTTGAATCCCGTTGACCCAAATTTCCCAATGCAAGTGGGCACCGGTTACTCGTCCGGTCCCGCCCACCAGGCCGATTACATCACCTTTTTTTACCATTTGTCCAACTTGGACTTTTATTTCGGACTGATGCCAGACTCCGCTATAAACACCCCACCCATGATCTATAATGGTGGCGTTTCCGCGGACGATGAGTGGGCCAGCAAATACAACCACACCATCAGCCGGCGCATTGATGGGTAACCCGGTTCCACCACAAAAATCCAAACCACTGTGGTATGAAGTAATCGTTGTATCCGTCCCGGTACCCATATAAGTGCGACGATTACCATATCTTGAAGTGAAACAGTCATTTAAATAGGACGGAGATTGAAATTGACCGTTCCAATATTTCGTTGGGCTGGCTGGAGCTGTGATGCCCAGAAGTTGGTTAAATTCCGGCTCAGTCACAGCCGGATCGATTGTTGCTGGGTCAACAACCAGCAACGGATCGTTGGGGTAATTACCAGATTGGATGATGACCATTTGTTCGAAGATTTGTTTCGAGCCATCCGGTAAGTTTGCTTCTAATCGAAGCGGATACGGCCCCGGTTTAAGCATCGCATCAATCCCTTGAAGAGCCAGGTAACTGCCATCTTCAAGTGCAAAAAAGTTTAAAGGTTTGTCAACAAGCACACCTCCTAACTTTACTCCCGTCAGGGTCTTTAATTTTATTTCAACCGTGCCACCCTGGACCATTGGTAAAGGCGTGACTTTTACACTGGAGAATGCGCTTGGGAGACCATTACCCCCTTTGGTTTCAGATGGGTTGGCAGTTGGGTTGTAAATCACCTCGCCCGGCTTGCCGTCCCAAGTTCCGCCCAGCCCATTCGCCTGGGATAAGCTCCAGGGGTCACTGTTTTCGCGTACCGAAGCCTCCAGTAAGCTTTCGTTTTTTGATAAATCGATCGGATTATTAAGTGGAGAAAAATTATCCTGTTTTGGTAGAACAAGACCAACGCCAGCATATAACTCGGCTGGGCTGGTGATATGGTTTAATTTTCGTAAATAGTCTTCACTGATTTGATATTCGCGGCTGATGCTTTTTAATGTATCGCCATAGCCAATGGTCTCAGTAACTAAAACCCCACTGATTCCTTGCAAACCTGGGATGATGACCTGGGCTCCGGCTGAGATATTATTTGCATCGGCCAGGTTGTTGGCTGCCATAAGATCGGTCAGCGTAACGCCAAAACGGCTGGCTATACTTGATAAACTGTCCCCGGATTGGATGATATAAACAGGACCCGCGGGTGGCGGGGTGGCAGATTGTGCCTTTACCTGCCTGGCGGGCATCAATAGACAAAGAAGGATAAGAACAACCAGCGTATATTTATTCATTTTCAAATGAAACTCGATCCCCGGTTTTGAAATCACCGTGTCTATCTGGATGGAACTCGATAACATATCGGGCTGGCCGAGCTGAAGCATAGAAAGGATGCCATGCTTCGGCGAACACAGTGTCTACTACTTCGCAATCTTTATTTACCCAGACAACTGCCAGGTTGGTTGGCACAAAAAACATGTGAATGGCAGTATCCATCCTGCTGTCACGCGCTTCGACCAGTACCAGGCCTTCATTGTATGCCAGGTTAGACCGAAAAGTGAAACCACGCAACCTGGAATAAAAAGATTGGCACCATCGAGCCTGGAGAGGGTTGATGGCAGGATTGGATAAATTCCGTATGCAGGTAATTTTTTTAGACATAGTGGTCGAAGGGGACTGAAAGGGTTGTTAAAAAACTCAATTAATCTGACTCGTGTTTGGCAAGTACTCTGTTTACGCTATCCACCAACTCAGCCAGACTGAATGGTTTAGTTATATAGTCATCAACCTTGGCAACATGCAGCCCAAGAACTTTGTCAATACTCTGGGCCTTGGCCGTTACGACAATAACGGGAATATTCTTCGTTTTTTCATCAGCTTTCATTTGCTGGTATACTTCCCACCCTCCAATATCAGCCATCATGAGATCGAGTAGAACCAAATCGGGAACGATTTCATGAACCTTGCGCAGTCCTTCAGCGCCACCAGACGCTCTGCTAACCTTGAACCCTTTTCTGCTTAAAATGATTTCAAGTAACTCAATCATTTCAGGGTTATCTTCGATACACAAAATATGTTTTTGTTGGTCAGCCATAATGACAATATTTCCTATAATAAATCGCGAGGCAATTAAGTTTACCACAAGTAACTGTGCAACCAGTTTATGAGAATATCTACCTGGAATGTAAATGGTATTCGTGCCGTCATCGGAAAAGGCTTGAAGGAATGGATGTCTTTAGAATCTCCGGATGTGCTTTGTTTACAGGAAATCAAAGCACATTACCAGCAATTGACAGATGAACAAAAAGATTTTCCAGGCTATTCTTTAGCATGGAATTCTGCGGAACGTCCTGGTTACAGTGGTGTGGCAACCCTATTTAAAACAGAACCTTTAGAAGTGACGCTCGGAATTGATGAAAATCGCTTTGACATGGAAGGTCGGGTTATTTGCTCCCGTCACCCAGACTTCTATTTATTTAATGTTTATTTCCCAAATGGCCAGCGAGGTCATGAGCGTCTGCAATACAAACTTTCATTTTATGCACGGTTGTTGGAAGTTTGCGATGAATTACAAGAAAGAGGGGAGAATATCGTTATCACTGGCGATTTCAATACAGCACACATGCCGATCGATTTGCGCAATCCAAAAGAAAATGGTAACACTTCTGGTTTTATGCCAGAGGAGCGAGCCTGGGTCGAGCAATATTTGCAGCATGGGTTTGTGGATGTTTATAGACGTTTGTACCCGGAACGTGTTCAGTATACCTGGTGGACGTACCGGTTGCTCGCCCGGCAGCGCAATATTGGCTGGCGAATCGATTATTTTTTAGTATCTGAAAAACTAGCTGCAAAGGTGCGTGATGTGATCATTCACGATGATGTGCCAGGTTCGGATCATTGCCCTGTGACCCTTGTCATCGATTAAAGCACTGTTCGTGCCAAATTTGATTGTTTTTGGCATGAATATATAAGAGAATCATATAAGTTATTCTTCAGGCCAAACTTAACGTGCTTTGGTTGGTATATAATCTAATCGACCTGAAGAGGAGGTCTTTTGTGAATAATTC
>CAZLJB010000346.1:0-4394 GCA_964559195.1 uncultured Anaerolinea sp.
CAGAGGCGCCATATTCATCCATCAAGACCAGAATTTCAGGCGCGTCTGACAAATCTACGCTCGAGGCAAGCATCTCGAGGATGGTCTTTCTGGCCCGCATGACCCTCGGGCTGCAGGTCTGGACCTGCATGCCTTCGGCTGCTTTGACAATACAGCTCGGCTGAAGCAGGCGCATACCTTCCACTTCCACCACGCACATACGGCACAGCCCATTGGCACTGGTGGCCGGATGCCAGCAAATAGTGGGGATATCCAGTCCGGCCCCGCGCGCCGCTTCCAACAAGCTGGTTTCAGGTTCCACCACCAGCTGCTTTCCATCCATGATCAGATTAATGGCCATTAAATTCTCCAGGTTCAACTGTTGGCAAACAAGCCAGGGAACTGCTGCATGGCTGATAAAACCGCGCTGGCGGCCGTCTGGCCCAGCCCGCACAGCGAGGCATCTGTCATCGTCCAGCCCAGATCCTGCAAACGGGCGGCATCGCCCTCGACCCATTGGCCGGCTGCCAGCCGGTTCAGGATTTCACTCTGGCGTTGGGTGCCCATCTGGCACGGATAACACTTTCCACAAGATTCATGCGCGAAAAACTTAGCCAGGCGGGCCAGGCTCTGGCGCAAATCGCGCGACTGGTTGAAAACCATGACCACGCCTGAACCCAGCGGCAGCCCGGCTGCACGCAGGTCTTCAAAAGTCAGCCGCACATCCAGCTGATCCGGCCTGGCAAAAGCGCCGGCTGCGCCGCCAAAAAGCACAGCCTGGATAGTCTCAGGGCTGGTGCCGGCCTGGGCCAGCAGTTCACGCAGGCTCACTCCAAAAGGCACTTCATACACGCCTGGCCTGGCGACATCGCCAGAAAGGCAGAACAGTTTCGAGCCCGGCGACTTCTCGGTCCCCAACTGGCGATAGCCCGCCGCCCCCCTGCTAAGGATGGTCGGCACGTTGCAGAGCGTCTCGACATTATTGATGACCGTTGGCTGGCCAAACAGTCCATGGGTGGTAGGGAAGGGTGGCTTGATGCGCGGAAAACCGCGTTTGCCTTCAATCGATTCAAACAAGGCGGTTTCCTCACCACATATATATGCACCTGCGCCCAGCCGGACTTCGATCTCAAAAGAATAACCTGAGTTGAGAATATTTTCACCCAGCAATCCGGCTTGCCTGAGCTCTGACAGGGCATTTTCCAGCACCGGCAGGATGTAAGGATATTCGCCGCGCAGGTAAATATATCCGCGCCAGGCACCGGTTGCATAGCCTGCGATCAACAAACCTTCCAACATGCGGTGCGGGTCATCCAGCAGCAGCACCCGATCCTTGAAGGTGCCTGGCTCGGATTCATCGGCGTTACAGACCACGTATTTGGGGGATCCAGCCGCCTGAGCCGCGCCCTCCCACTTGAGACCGGTTGGAAAAGCCGCCCCGCCGCGCCCCACCAGGCCGGAAGCTTTAATCTCGGCAATCACCGCGGCCGGGCCCATTTCGACGGCCTTTTTAAAGGCCGGGTAAGCGCCATATTCCAGGAGCGTCGCAGCGCGTCCCTTGCCGGTCAGGGCAGTCAAAACCGGCAACTGGCTGTAGACCAGGCTTTCTGGGCGACGGGGCCTCCAGGAATTTGCGGCGGGATCAATGTCCGTTTCGGCCTCTTCATTGATCAGGGCAGCCGGGGCATGTTCACACAACCCCAGGCAGGCTGCTGCTTCAAGCGTGCTACCGCCGTCCGCGGTAGTCTCCCCCGGGCGCACACCGTACTGGGCTGAACGCCGCTCAAGGATTTCCTGGCCGCCTTTCAGACCACAGACAGCATCTGTGCAAATCCGCAGTATGCGCTTGCCAACCGGTGCATTGTAGAACAGGCTGTAAAACTCAATCACACCATGCACATCTGCCAGTGGCAGCTTGAGCTGCCGGGCGACCTGCGCGGCGACGACACTGGGCAGCCAGCCATACAACCTTTGAGCGGCATGCAAGGCCGGCAGCAAGCCGGCACGTCCCTGCGCCGCATATAGGGGCAGGATTTCATTCAACGGGGAGAGGTCAATTTCAGGCATAGGAATTCCTTTTTAAAAAGTATATCAAAAAAACCACTCCAAACCAATCAACAATATTTTCCGGAGTGCGGTTCAAAATTTCGGAAAATGCCGGATTTGTATCTGAGACCTTTCAGAGGGCTTTCCAATAGATAATATGCTTTGGCTGACAGGGAAATGAGGGGTCCAGGGTGGAAAAGGGACAGCCGTCCCTTTTCCACCCTGGTTAATAACTACTCCCTCTCCCGCCAGGCCATCTCCTGAACCTTATTATCGAATCTTTTGGCGGGAGAGGGCCGGGGTGAGGGCTGGACACAACTAATAAGCAAGAACTGTATATTGATTTATGCGCACTCCGAAAAACTGAACCACACTCTATTTTCCGGAGTGCGGTTCAAAATTTCGGAAAATGGCCGGCTTTGGGCTGGGGTCTTTCAAAGTGCTTTCCCAAAGAAAATATGCGTTGGTTGGCAGGGAAATGAGGGGTTCTGGCTGGGAGAGAGACAATAATCGCGCGCAGCAGCGCAGCGCCCTGGCCTACCTTAAAAAATTATGTTTGTTAAGGTAAAAACGGATGACATATTTTAGAAATTATGTTCTAATATATGCCTAAGAATAAACACAGAATATAGGAGGTGAGATTGCCACTTGGCCTGGTTTGAGCAGCAGCGCATTTTCAAATTTGTTTCTAAAAGGAGTGGATATGGATAACCAGAAAGAGCTGGCTGAAGTGTTTGATGACTGGGAAAGGAGCCTGGCACCCGCTCAAAAAGAGTGGTGCCGCAAAGCGCTCAAAAATGCGAATATCAATCTGCGCAATATTGGGGAACAGAGCGCCAAGGAACTGCTTATCGAGATCCTCTTGTTTTGTGATGGCAAGCTGGAAAATTAAACCGCCCTGAGTTTGTTAAGGTTGGAGGTTCTATGCTGGAAATCAGTGTTGAGCAAGTAAGTAAGTTGAAAGGTGCACCGCTGGCAGTTATGGCACTGCTGGCAAACTCGCCGCAGCCGGTCACCCAGAGATGGCTGACGCGCTTGAGCGGCTATACCGACAAACCGGTCAGACACGCCTGCCAATATTTACAGGAGCTTGGCATCATCCTGCACACCCGCGCCGGATGGTTCATGCTGCAGCAGGAGCGCCCGGCCCCGCTGACGGTCCGGAATAATTCCGACCTGCCGGTTGTGCCTGTGTTGGCGCGTCCGACAGCAGTTACCGATAAATCCGGTAGCTGGAATGAGACTGAACCTGCCGGTTTAACCGCTAACTGGGACGATTCTGAAACCGGCCATGATTCTGATGACAGGCTGGGGCAGGCGGATATGGGAAATAATGCCCCTGTGTCTGATTTTGACCCCCAGCCTGGGCCAGATCCGGATCCCGAACGACACGATAGATTTGTTTTCTGGCATAACTATCGAATTCGCAGGCGTGTGAAAGTGCGGAATATTTCCGAGTCTGGGAATTATTCCGACCCCTATAATACTAATAATAGTATTAATCTCTTAAGGTCTAAAGATCTTAAGAACTTAAGATTTAAAGATCTTAAGAACTTAAGATTAAATACTAGTAATAATACTATTACCCAGGTAAACCAAAAAAAATCCGACTCGCAGAGAGCCAGCATCTGGAAAACCCTGGAAGACCTGGGCATCAACCACAATCTGCGCACCGAAGCCCTGGTGAAACTCGCTCACATCACCCCGGAATACATTCGGGCTATTGCCAGAAAACTGGAGAAAAGCGGGCGCAGCGGGCTGCAGCACAACGGGCTGCTGATCCGGGCCTGCGAAGATGCCTGGCCTGTGGATCTACCCGCCCACAGCGGCCAGAGTGTTGAAGATAAGGTGGCTGAAATTTTTGGCCGCAAAGGATAAACCTGCGCAGATCAGCGCTGATTGAGCTGGCTGGTTGAAAAACCCGGGCCGGGAACCAGCCAGCCATCGTTTTTCAAAGGAGGGATATGTTGATCAGAAATCTTTATGGGAACACTTTCCACGTTATTTATTCAGAAACCAGGGACAGGAAGTATTACATCGGGCTGTGCGGATGCCTGGTCGAGAAAACCGATCTGAGCCTGCAAACCAGGGCCGACGGAGCCTATTCACGCTGCTGGACCTGCCGCCGGATCCAGAATGACAGGCTCAGGCATACCCGCCCCGAGACCTTCGGCCTGGCTGCCAACCACCGGTCAGGCCTGCATGCAAAGTAAGATGCCCAAAAGAAAACATGGGCTGACCAGCAGGGAGGTTGAAATATTGCAGGCCCTCTCGCAAGGCAAAACACGCGCCCAGGTGGCAGACGAGTTGGAAATCTCCGCCCACACCCTCAACACGCATGTCTCGCGCACATTCAAATACCTCGACGC
>CAZLJB010000347.1:0-4376 GCA_964559195.1 uncultured Anaerolinea sp.
CCAGTACTCAATGCGCCACCGAGCGCTTTGGCTGAAAGCGGTTCACCACCAGGCAAGAACGGTAAATCGAATGCCATCCCGGCCACAACCCAGTTGTAAATGCCGATAAACCCCATCACAAAAAGCGGAATGATCAGTAAAATGCCCAAGCCATTGGTGAACCAGCCCGAAATTTGGGCGCCACGGATCTGCAAAAAACTGATCGACCAAATAATTATGCCAGAAATGATGATCTGCCAGAGATTGATTCCAAAAACTGTGGGACCCTCACTTAACCATGGGAAGAAAAAACTCAGATAGTAGTAAGCTAAAACCGGATAAATGGCTACGTCCAGCCAGGAAACAATCCAATTGTTCCAGCCAGCCATAAATCCTGCAAAGGGACCAAATGCCTGTTTGATCCAGTGATAATAACCCCCTTCAGCGGGCATCAAGGTCGTCAACTCCCGCACCATCAACACATTTGGCAGGCTGAAAATGATGGGTGTCAGAAGGATCATCACCATCGCCAGGCCTGGTCCAGAATAACCGATCAAACCCTCAATCCCAAAGGTGCCGCCCGAAACCGTGAAATAGATCAGCCCGGCCAAAGGCAGTAGCGTCAATTCGCGTTTTAGCTTTGAAGCCTCTTTTTTTATGGTTGTCGCTGAATTTCCATTTGTTTGCGACATGGAGTGTGTCCTCCTAAGGCACAGATTATTTTTCAGCCGTCTAGCAAAATAACTAGACGGCTGAAAACAATTAACTCATTTCCTTGATCCCGTATGGGAAATCATATCCAGCCATCAGATCCATAAATGGAATGGGATCAAAGGCTTCAGGGCCCAGTACTCCCACGCCTTTCCAAACCTTGTGCTGCAACAAATCCATGCCAATGACAGCGTTGAAGGCCGTCTGCGCTACGACTGATTGGCAATTCCAACGTTTCATGCATTCTTCATTATCAGCCACCTGATACAGGTAAACTTCTCTTGGTTTGCCATCTTTCTTGCCTTTAACCCAGGTTCCAGCGCAGGTCTTCCCAAACATTCGGTCCCCCAAGTGAGCAGGGTCTGGCAAGCAGGCTGCAACCACGTCACGCGGAGAAATTTGGACACCTTTGACTGTGATCTTATCCTTACTATCCAGCCCGAGCATATGCAAGGTCTTGAGAACTCCGATGAACTGATCACCCAACCCGTATTTGAAT
This sequence comes from uncultured Anaerolinea sp., assembly GCA_964559195.1. GTDB lineage: Bacteria > Chloroflexota > Anaerolineae > Anaerolineales > Villigracilaceae > UBA5195. The sequence goes on from CAZLJB010000347.1 coordinate 1,190, forward strand.
GTGACACGCTTGGTTTTGACCCAACGCGGAACAAGCAAAACTTCTTCATGTTCAACATTTACCACTTCAATCTTGCCGATTCCTCCAGGGAAATCAAAAGTTTCTGGCTCAGAAAATGGGGCTGTTGTAAACCAACCTTTATCTTTTTCCCAAATCACGGGTGGGTTTAGACATTCTTCAATGGTTGTCCAGATCGAGAAATTCGGAGCAAACTCATAACCTTTTATTTCGATATTTGCACCGTCGCGAATTCCAATTTCATCAATTTCATCAAACAAATGCAATTCCGCGTACTTGGCAAAAACATCGGCCATGCCCGGCTCCACGCCCAGGCCAACCAGGGCCAGAATACCCTTGTCCTCCCATTTTTTTGCACGCTCAAACTGATAATCGCCCAGTTTAATTCCCGGCAATTCAAATGGCCTTTCAGGATGCGGTTCTGAAAGTGTCATGGCCATATCCATATAATTGACACCGACATTGAAAGCAGCATCAAAAATCGGCACATTAAAGCTTGGGTCACAGGCATTCATGATCAGATCAACCTTATATTTCCTGGCCATGGCCTCGATGGTTGCCTGCTGATTGGCATCAATCCATTCTGCAGGAAAACGATTGGCATCGCCCAGTTTGGCCTGAACTTCCTTTGCGCGTTCCAGATTGTAATCAGCCAGGACCATCAACTCCAGCCACGGACGTGGTTTGGCAATCGAAGCAATTGCCTCACCAACCCCACCCACACCCACAAGTAGTACTCTCATATTTTGCTCCTTTATATTTTCTTGCCATTCTGGAAGAAAAAGCAAATAAAGACGCGCAGGGTCTCTGCGCGTCTTTTATCTTTAAAAATATACTTCCTTTTCTATTTTTAGATGCATGAAAGACTCTGATTCACGCACACCATCGACCTTGTATAATTTCTGAGTTAAAAATCGCAGCAAATCTGCATGGTCCCGGGCAATTACTTCGGCGATAATATCATACCGTCCACTCACAACGATCAGGTATATTACCTCTTCAAACTCCGAAACTTGCCTGGCAACCTCCAGCATTTTTTCCCCTTCAGTCCGGATGCCGATCATTGCCATGGTTGTGTAACCCATCCGTAATGGATTGGTTATCGCGACCACTTTAATCAAGCCCATTTCGACCAAACGATTATAGCGAACCCGGATCATGCCTGGAGAGACATTCAACTGTTGGGCAATTTGAGCAAATGCCACCCTGCCATCCTGGCGCAATGCTTCAATGATAAAAAGGTCACTATCATCCAAACCGTCAACATACTTCGTGCGGATTATGTTTTCCATAAGACTATTTTATGACGATTTTGCAAAATAGTCAATTATTTTATGACGAATCGTCATTTAATAATTGACTATTTTCGTAACTCAGCAAAAGGAATGCCATAATTTTGAAAATACTGCCTATGTGTTTTTGCAGATTTGACAACACTCCAAAAAAAAGAGAGGGGGTTTTTGTGGAGTGTTCACGGGAAGATCACCCGTGAACACTCCACCTGCAGGGAATAGCACCGATCTTTGTTCGTCCAGCGTCGAGACAAATTCCTTTCAATTGAGGTTTACTTGGATGCGCCTTTGACCTCAGTCCAGATCTTGTCATACAACGGTAATGCGTCGCCAACATCCTTGACGCGATGCCCCTTGGCAATAACATCCAGAGGAACATTGGTAATATTTGAATCCATGTACTTTTTATAGAGTTCGGCCTGGTTGTCTTTGGCAAAATCCAAGGCGGCCTTATCCGGGTTAATATACGGGAAGTCACGCAGCATCAGCCAAAAAACTTCTCCCTGCAGGGTGTAATTCAACCAGGCATAAACTGCATCCAGGTGCGAAGCTCCAGTCGGAATAGCCCAATTATCCTGCCATAACATCGCGCCTTCGGTTGGGTAAATAAATTTAATAGCCGGGTTTTCCTGTTGCGCAAGGAATGCTTCACCTGTCCAGGTCATACCCAAATCCACATCCCCGGCGATCAGCGCAGTTTTTGGAGAATCGCTGTCAAACAACTTAATATTGGGAACAAGTTTGGCAAGCTTGGTCTTGGCCTGATCCAATTGAGCCGGATCCTTGGTATTGGGATCAAAACCAAGCGTTAATAGAGTCAAGCCAATCGTAACGCGCGAATCGTCCAAAAATACCATCTTGCCAGCATATTCAGGTTTCCACAAATCATCCCAGGAGGCTGGCGGATTTTTAACTTTATCGGAATTGTAAACAATGGCATCCACCCCGGCCTGGTACGGAAGTGTATATGCATTACCCGGATCAAATTCCAGGTTCATATAATTTGGATCGTAGTTCTTCATATTTGGAAGTTTAGCGGAATCCAGCTTCTGTAATAATTTCTGCCGGATCATCAAGGCAACAATATAATCGGTAGGCTGTACCAGGTCATAATTGGTTCCGCCGGCCGAAATTTTGGCATACATTTCTTCATTACTTGAATATTCGTTGCGATTAACCTTGATGCCATAGACCTTTTCAAAACATTCGGACATATCCACCGGAATATATTCTGTCCAAACGAATAGATTAAGCTCTGTGGATTTAACATCCATCCGAGGGTTGGGCTCAGGACAAACAAATCCGGAGGAAGCAGTCACCTTCGCGCTGTTTGATGTACCAGCGGCTGGGACAGTTGGCTGATCATTGCTGGCTGGCTTTGTTGGTGTAACCGGCGCGGTTCCACCACAGGCACTCAAGACCAAACTGAGCATCATCAGGGCAGCTAAAACTTTCCAAAAAACAGTCTTCATCTCTATTCTCCTTTTTTGAAAAACATTTTATGGGACGGCAGATATACCGGCTCAAAAATCACGATTTAGCTTCACGGTTCTGCAGCCATTGCAATAAAAGAACCGCTGTCAATACCACCATGATCCAGACAGTTGAAAGAGCATTTACTTGTGGAGTAATAATACGCCGTAATAAACCGTAAACATAGATTGGCAGAGTGGTGGAGCCTGGCCCATTCGTAAAGAAGGTGATCACAAAGTCATCCAATGAAAGCGTGAAGGCCATCAGGGCACCAGATAGAACCCCGGGCATCAGCATCGGCAGGGTCACGCGCCAAAATGTAGTCAATTCATTCGCGCCAAGATCCATAGCCGCTTCCTCAAAGGATTGATCGAAGCCTTGCAACCTGGCCCGCACCACCAGCG
>CAZLJB010000348.1:0-4366 GCA_964559195.1 uncultured Anaerolinea sp.
GCGCGCCAAGTACTTTGCCAATCCGGTAATAGACCTCGCCAAGATTGATGATCGAAATGCAGATTTCGACGCGCTTTTGGTATGCATCTTCCAGGCGTAAACTGACCCGACCAGCTGCCGGCTCTTCGCCCTGGAGATAGGCAAGGATGGCCCACGAATCAAACAAGTAACGTTCAGTCATTGTCCATTTCCTGACGATGCTCTTCTTCCAGGTCATGGATGAAGTCGTGTCCAGCATATTTGCCGCGCAGTTTTAGCACCAGGTCAACCGGCACCTGTTCCAGCACGATGGTTTGGTCGACAATCTTGGCCTGAAACTGGTCGCCGCTCTTTAAATTTAATTTTTCTCGAATAATTTTGGGCAGAACCAGCTGTCCTTTAGATGATAACCGAATGGTCATGACACGCTCCTATCTTACTTTTCTATTCAAATTGTAAGACATTATGAATAGAAAGTCAAAAGAAAAAAGAGTTCACGTCGGGGTAGACTGTGTAATTTTCAATTGAATGGATTTTGATTGGCGAGAGGAGAAACAGCAGACCGGCTTTCCACGACAATATCGTTGTTCGAGTTTTTGCACTATTATGTAAAAAATGCCACGTAATTTGCTGAGTATTCATTCGAATGAAAATCTTATTACCGAAAATAAATCCTGCAGAATAAAAAATTGAACAAGCTGAAGATTTCGAAAAGTAAGTCGAATAGGGATGAATGAATCGGTGTGAACTGACTTGCCGTTAGACATTGACATTATAACGTAATACTGTTATTATTATATAGAAGAACCGAGATGAGGTTATCCATAAATGCCAAACGAAAACATATTAATTCATGAACTCGCAGAACGAGCTGGAACCACTGTCCGAACAATTCGTTATTATACTGACGAAGGGTTGTTGCCACAGCCGGCGATCCAGGGAAAATATGCCTATTACTCCCTGAACTTTCTCAATCGGTTGGAACTCATCCGAAGAATGAAAGAAGCTTACCTGCCTTTGCGTGAAATTCGGCAGATCATGAATTCACTTAGCGATGCTGAAGTGCTTCAACGATTGCAAGAGCAGGCTCCTTCAACTCCAAAGGCTGAGTTGGGATCAACCCCGGAGAAACACTCCCCGGGATCAGGATCGAAAGCGTTGGAATACATTTCGCGATTGATGGACGAGCAGTCGGTGCATCGACCACAAGGAACCGCCATTCCGACTCAACCGGTTCAGTCGAGAAGTAAAAGCGCAAACATCCCGCAATTTGCCAGCCAACCTGCCGTGCCCAACGTCGTAACGGAAGGTGAGTCATGGCAGCGCATCCCGATTGCATCCGGAGTTGAACTGAACTTGCGCTTGCCAACCGATCCGGACAGTACAAACCGGATCCAGCAATTAATCAAATATGCCAAAAATTTGTTTCCCTAATATTTGAGGAGGCTAACATGAAGCAAAATATTAACCAATTCCAAATGGATGTAGACCGGGACTTGATCCCCCAGGCAGTGCCATCACAGCGCATTCTCGAAATTCGTGTACAGGCACCAACCTGCGTCGACCAAACTGAAAGGCCGCATCTAAACCTGGCACTGGTGCTCGACCGAAGTGGGTCAATGAGTGGCGACAAGCTCAATTACGTCAAGCAGGCGGCCAAACATATGCTTACCCTGCTTCAAGAACAGGACAGTGTGGCGTTGGTGGCTTATGATGATGAAATTAATTTATTATCGCCCAGCATCCGCGTCACAAGCACTAACCGCAGAGAAATAATCCGCCGAATCTCACAGCTTGAGCCGGGTGGATCAACCAACCTGAGTGGGGGATGGCTGGCTGGATGCCAGGAAGTTGCATCCACCGCGCAGGACGGGACGATCAATCGCACCCTGTTGCTTACGGATGGACTGGCCAATGCTGGAATTATTGATCTGGAAGAATTGGCCCAACACGCCAAAGAATTATCCAGACGAGGTATTTCCACCTCCACTTTCGGGGTCGGCGAGGGATTTAATGAACACCTGCTGGAAGCCATGTCCAATCAAGGTGGTGGTAACTTTTATTATATTGAAACACCAAAATCAATCCCGGATCTTTTTCTGCGTGAGTTCAAAGAACTGGCGGCCGTCACAGCCAGCGATGTAGAAATCAGCCTTAATTTTCCGTCAAACTGGATATTGCAAGTTCCTGGCGGCTGGAGAACTCAGTTTACCGAGGGACGATTACGCATCTTCCTTGGAAATCTTGTTTCTGGCCAAACTCAAGAAATCTATATCCGGTTGGCCATCCCGGCAACCGCCAATCTCAGCGAGCTGGCATTGAATGCCAGTGTGTCGGGTAAAGCCGAAAATGGTTTGCAGTTTGAAAATCAGGCTCAAGTAATCATCCATTCTGTTGAGCAAGCCAGGGTTGATGCGGCCTCACAAAAGCGGGAACTTGTGGAACGGTTTGCGCTGGTGTATCTGGCTGAAATCACCACCGAAGCCCTGAAGCTTGAACGACATGGTGAGAAGGATAAAGCCAACCTGTTACTACTCCGGACGATCGAAGAATATCGGGAATTCATGAGCCCAGATGAGATCGGAAAATTCCAAAACATGGCCGAAAGAATGAAACATGGCATGGATGAGCTCGACCGAAAACAGTCGCATTACATTTCTTACAATCAAAAGCGCAGCAAGGAACAATAAGTACGGTTTTCGCTTGAGGTGGCTAAATCCGAAAGTCACTTCTTTTTCTTGCCGCTGTGCAGAGTGCCGAAATTTACAGAGACAGGTTACAAAATCATCCAGCGAGCCAATTCTTTGGTCCGCTGGATTTTCTTGCGTTCAGGCTTACGGCATTCCATCTGCTTCAAGCATATCTAACAACCGAACCAGTGAATGTGTTTTTGGAAAATCGATTCCACGTTGAATGCAAATAGCTTTCAGCGCCTTTTCGGCGGCTTGTTGCGCATTGAAACATAAGTCTCCAAGTAATACACCCTTGAGCCTTCGCCCGCTCTCTGCCAGTTTCAAATTACTACGAGCATGATTCAACCATACATGTGGATCGGCTGGGTTTTCACTCGGCGTCATAGACTATTCTTCCATCTTTCATGGCAGGGCGAATAATTGAATAACCACCTTGTTCACTGTTTTTTACATCTTCTTCTGTGACCACAACAATATCTACAGGTAAAGCCACCCCATGGAGTTGGCGCAGGATTTTTTGAGCCGTATGGCGGCGATGAACTTACCCACTCATAATGACAAGCATATCTAAATCGCTATCGCGAGTCATGGTGCCACTGGCGGCAGAACCAAATAACACAATCCGTCTTGGATGTGCAGTTTCTACGATCCGGCGTGTGACATCCTGCAGGATATCCTGGAAGGAAATCGATGGCGAGGTAAGCATTGACATATTAAGCTCCAGTTTCATTATACCAATTAGTGGGAAAATTAATTTGCTCAATTAAATGCCGCGCAGGGTTTTTATCCAACCCTGCAAACTGACAGCCATGTTATTTTGATAGGTAGCGCCTGCTGCTTTAAGGGGTGTTCGCATCATGCTGCAGTTTTTCCAGGAGGAAAGCTGGATGTTCTTCCTCTGTTCACAATATGGTTGAACCCAGCATTATTTCGTACTCCCCTGAAAAAAGACTTGCAAGCAGATTGGGGCCTGGTTATAATAACCAATAATGTTGGTCATATAACCAACATAAATAGTCTATCGGCGAGGCAGCCATCATGCTGGAACCATTGCTTGGGTCAACCAAGGCTGAACGAGTCTTAATCTTTCTCCTGGCACGCGGGGAAGGTTATGCCACAGAAATCGCGCTATTTTTTGAAACCGACCTGTACGGTATTCAAAAACAAATGGATAAGCTCGAAGCAGGTGGAGTGCTTACCAGTCGAAAGCTGGGACGAACCCGGCTCTACACTTTTAACCCGCGCTATTCATTTCTAAGTGAACTTAAAAACCTGCTCGAGAAAGCCCTCAGTTTTTACCCCGAAACTCCACGCCAGGATTTGACGATGAACCGTCGTCGTCCACGCCGGAAAGGAAAACCGGATGAAGCCAATCAACCAGATGACGCAGCTTGAATTGGCTCCCTACGTCCGATTCCATGATCTCAGTCATACAGCATCATCATTAATGCTAAATCACAAAATTCCGGTGATTGTTGTCTCAAAGATGCTAGGACATTCAAAACCAAGCATCACTCTCGATATTTATGGACATCTGATGCATGAAATGCAAGATGAAGCATCCGTGCTAATGGATCAATTAGTGACACCAATTCGGGTGCAACTTACGCAAGCGCCGATTCAGGTTTCGATGAGTTAAATACCGTCTGCACCAATCTGCACCATTAAAACAAAACCTGTCCTTAGGACAGGTT
>CAZLJB010000349.1:0-4362 GCA_964559195.1 uncultured Anaerolinea sp.
CGCGAGTAGAACGATGCCAATTTCAATTTAAGCAAATTTAACCAATCGTTTACCGTCCCAAATATCAATTGATTTGCAGGATTATTCCTTCATGGGTTTGTTCCATTCAGGGTTTGCGACTGCCAAATTTGGGCACCTGGGAGTAATTCCGGTAGAATCAAGTTTCCATTTGCTACTATTAGCGATTGACCGCTCAAAATTTCAATAAATACACATCCGTCAGGAATTGCTGCCTGATCCACTGGTAGGATTAAAGAATAACACGTCTCGGATCCCCTATTTCCAACCACAATCAATTGACTTTCTTCAGTATCTCGCATAAAGGCAAGCACATTTTCATCCACCAACAATATTTGAAATCCACCATTTATTAATGCTGTGGATGTCCGGCGCAATTTAATCAGCTTCTTGAAATATTCTAATAAGCCTGTATCCCACTGCCCCGAATCCCAATTCATACAATCACGCGCTTCAAGACTATCGGCCCCATGCATTCCGATTTCATCTCCATAATATATACATGGAACGCCTACATAGGTCAACAAAAATGCCACCGCCAGCCGAAGCTTGTTAGGATTATCACCCAAGGTATTAATGATTCTGGCTGTATCGTGTGAATCCAGTAAATTAAACTGTTGGCAAGCAATTACCCATGGAATCTCTGCACGGTTGGCTTCCCAGGTATTAACTAATGCCTGGGTTGACCAGGGAATTGGTGCAATCATGGGCCTGACATCGAAAGGTAGATTGATCACAAACCCGCTGAGCCAGTAGACGATTGGCTTGGTAAAACCGGAATAATTCATGGTTGCATCCAGTTTGTCCCCTTGCAATTGCGAACTGCCATCAAAAAAATTTTCTCCCAACAGATAAGCAGTGGGATTTTCTTCCTTTACAGCACGCCGGATACCATCCCAGACTTCTGTTTCGAGTTGGTCTTTTCCATGCCGGGCAAGCATATTTGCCACATCAACGCGCCAACCATCCAGAAAATAGGGTGCCTTCAACCAGGTTCGAAAAACAGAATCTTTGCCTGCATATATTACTTCACGCAAACCCTGACTGCGATAATTTAGCTTCGGTAGGCTGCGAACACCGAGCCAACATTCATAATCATCCGGATGGTGATGAAAAGTAAAGAATTCGGCAGTTGGAAAAGATGGATCTTTTTGAGCAGATTTGAACCAATCATGCTCCCAACCACAGTGATTTGGAACAATATCCACAATCAAACGCATAGCTCTAGCTTCAGTCGCACGCCGTAGAGAAATTAAGGCCGCATTACCCCCAAGATGTGGATCCACATTAAAATAATCGATGACATCATAGCGATGATTACTCAAGGCGCTAAAAATCGGATTAAAATAAATGGCATTTACACCAAGATCAGACAAATAATCTAAATGGGCTTCTACACCCTGCAGATCTCCTCCGTAAAATTCGACCATTGCTTCTGGCCAATTTCCCTGTTTCTCACCCCAGTTTTTTGACTTTGCTTTCAGGCCTTGATATTCAAAATCGCCATCGTTGATATTAGAATTTGGATCACCATCTGCATATCTATCAGGAAATATCTGGTAAAAGACACTATCACGAACCCAATCTGGAGCAGAATAATTTGCCAGGATCCGAAAATCATCCGTATCTGTTGGCACATGTTGCTGAAACCCAACACCGTTATACCACCAGGCAAGATCATCCAAAATCAATAAAAACCGATAATTGGTAACCGGCATGCTAATATTTAATGCCGCACTCCACCATTTACAAGATGAAGGATCTGAGTTCTCTTCGGCCTGTAGCTCGATCATAAATTGTTCGCCATCAGGACAAATCCGAAGGAATATACGTTGAATCGGAGCATCTTTTCCAGATCGCAGGCGAATAATTATTTCATCGCCAATTTGGATCATTTCGGAATGGGTTCGACGAATATAACGCTGCGAACCATCATGATGTATGGATTTAAGATAAACTGGCCAGGACATAACGATTTCCTATTTCAACTAATAATAAGAGAACCACAATCAGACATTAATTCCAATCGAAACGGTGAGATAATAATATTTTGTTATTCAAAAACGAAACAATAATTACCTTTTTCAGCACAGAATATTTTGGCAAGACGAAAAAATTAAACATAAACTGCTGCAGGAAACAATTCGGGATTCAAATAGCAGCAGTTCACGTATGTGTTACAAATTGCTAATCTTGTTGTAAAAAACAACTCTTTTATTTTTGCAAAGCTATCTGAATAATATCTTGCACCCTCTGGACCATGCTGGATGGATCAGGATGTAAACCCTCAACCAATAACGCGCTGTCCAAAATTTGTTCTATCACGATCATTTGCAAATTTGATTCGGGATCCATTCCAACCAGACTCTTCAAAATTGGATGGGATGGATTCAATTCTAATATTTTCTTTGTATCTTCATATTCTCGTCCCAGATATTTGTAAACTCGCTGCATTTCCGGATTCAAACTACCTTCCGGTTCAACAAGCCGGGCTACAGAATGAGAAAGACGAGTGGAACTGCGTACATCGGCGACCCGTTCACCTAATACCTTTTTAAATATTTGAACAAGGTGATCAAAATCATCGGAATTTATTTTTTCTGTTTCAACTTCCTGATCCTTAGGCGATTCAGAAGTGCTTGCCTCAGCTTGTGCGACATTTTTTAACTCGAAATCTTTATAGCTTTTCAATCCCATCAACATAAAAGAATCGATCGGCTCTGTCAACAATAAGACTTCCGCCCCAATCGTCTGATAATAATCCAGGTGCGGACTCCGCGAGACTGCCTTGGGATCATCACCTACGATGAAATAAATGTTTTTTTGGTCGGGCAACATCCTACCGACATAGTCAGCCAGGGATGACCATGTTTCGGAATGCGTATTGGTTTTGAAGCGAAGCAACGGGAGAATTTTTTCTGAATCAGGCTGATTGGTAGCCACGCCTTGTTTCAAAAACCCACCGAACTCCTTCCAGAAAACTTCATAATCTTGCGCACTACTCTTTGCATGGTTATCCAATTCCTTAATTATCTGCCCGGTAATTGCCTTCTTTAAACGGTTCATCAGCTCGGTGGCTTGAATGGTTTCCCTTGACACGTTTAGAGGTAAATCTTCGGAATCAACCACGCCTTGAATAAAACGTAAATACTCAGGCAATAAATCTTTGGAATATTCGTCAATCAAAATATTTCTTGAATACAGTTTTAATCCATCTTCTTTGCGTAAAGAAAACACACCTCGCTCAGATTTTCCTGGCACATATAACAATGCGTAAAACTGGACTGGGGCATCTGTTATCGAATGGATATGTAAAAGCGGTTCCTCAAAATCCAACGTTAATTGGCGATAAAAATCCTTGTATTGATCATCTGCAATTTCTTGTTTGGATTTCCTCCAAATAGCAGTTTGCTTATTTACTTGTGTTGTTTCTTCGCCAACATATATCGGGAAACCAATATAGTCGGAATGTTTTCGAATTATTTCTTTTATTCGAAAATCATTTGCGAAATCTGCCGCATCTTGCTTAAGCTTGATCTCAATTTCAGTACCTCTATCTGCCTTTTCAGCACTATCAACCTGATAGCTATCATCACCAGTCGCATACCAGGTCACTCCATTGTCATCCGGTCGGTAAGATCGAGACGTTACTCGAACAGATTCTGCAACCATGAAAACAGAATAGAACCCTACCCCAAATTGCCCAATTACTTGGGAGAATTCTCCATCCTGATCCCGGGCAGTTTCCAAGAATTTCCGAGCACCGGATTGAGCAATGGTACCTAAATTTTCTACCATTTCATCACGATTCATTCCAATACCAGAATCTCGAATCGTAATTGTTTTTGCATCCTTGTCAACAGATATACGAATAGACAATTCTGCTTCCGGATCCACCACGACTTGATTGGTCAACATCTCAAACCTGAAACGATTGAGTGCATCTGATGAGTTGGAAAGCAATTCTCTCAAAAAAACTTCTTTATCCTTATAAAGTGAGTGAATAAGGATATTTAATAATTGCTTGGTCTCTGCCTTGAATCCAAAAGTCTGAGCATTATTTGCTGGTTGCTGATTTGCTTCATCCATATTATATCTCCTCGCAAAAATTAAAAAAGCTTCAGATTTCCTGAAGCCTCAAAACATGAGTATTTATTCAGGATTATAGGAAATCTATCCTGCTATTATTAACCGAATAATAATTTTAAAATATTTTACCTTAGCATTACATTTACAGAATAAGATGTTTATCAGAAAATTCTTAACACATTATTCGGATAAAAATTTCAGTATCTACTCACAGGGTTGCTCGAAATGGAATAAGTTTGATAAGATTGTAGCACG
>CAZLJB010000350.1:0-4360 GCA_964559195.1 uncultured Anaerolinea sp.
TGAAAGCAAATCCTCGGTGATACCCAGCACCTTCTCACTGGTGTGCTGAACGATGAAGTTGCGTTTCTTCTTTTCAATACTGTATAACTGGGAAGGTGATACCGCGGTCGAAAATGAGACAGTGAAGACATCCATTTCTTTGTTGTAATCCAGGTGTTCCAATTCGCCGCTTTCGAGTGGTAAATCGCCAATCACCATATGTTTGATTTTTATGGAATGCTCATCTTCGTTAAATTTTGCATCATAAACCTGTGAACAGCCATCAATATTGTAGAAAATCGCAAAATGTTCTCGATATAAGTGTTCAATGCCAGTCATCTCTCCGGTACCCTTGTGTTCGAATCCTTTTACCAGGACGGGCAGTATGGTTCCGGGTTGGTCAAGCGGTATATAACAAAGCGAATAGGTGTCTTCGAAAACGGAGGATGTAACCAGGACACCACGACCGCTTTCTGTGAATGCGGCAGTTCCCAAACCGTTAAGTGGGACAGCCTCGTTTTTCTTTCGTTTTGCAATTGGTTTGCCGAATAAAACGATTTTTCTTTTATTTTCGAGGAGATAAAGCACATTGTCGCCGACGGTGTAACCATCCGCTATGAGCACCCGGGTATGGTCTTCATTATACGCAACAGGTAGTGCTCCCCATTTGGATTCTGTCAACCTGGTTAACTTATTTAATCCCAAATCTCCGCGATATGCCTCGCTAAAGGGTTTGTCGCGGCGTTCAGCGGAAAAATAAACAATATTCTGTTCGTTATCACACAGGGATAGGTGAACGCGGTGATTTGTAAAAAAATTGTCAAAGGCTGGTTCGGGAAAACCCCCACCAATCGGGATCAAAAATGGCCGGTAATTTTCATCCCCGTTGTTGTCGATCATAACCAGGATTTTGCTTATGCCAGGAAAAACCCGAAAGGCGAATCCGCCCATTAATTCCGGATTCTGAAGCGCAATATTGGATGGAAGCAATGGCTCTGGCACACTTCCACCGTAATTCATGCAGTAAAGGCTCAGGTGTCCTGAAATATTACTCAGGAAATAAATGGTATCGCCCACCAGTTGTGGAAAAAGGAACAGGCGAGCTGAAAGTAGCGATTCAATACGAGGTGTCATAAGAAATCCTTTCCAGATCAATTAATCGATTGTCAATCTTACCACGAAGGGTCAGCCCGTTGTTTAAGGGTAAACAATGGCGAAAATCTATCAAACCTGGTTCGCATTCCAGTCCGATGCGAGATAGGCAGTTTTGATTTAGTTTTCTTTATCCCGGCCAAGGATCTGGGTTATGACATCCCCTATGATCAAACAGGCTATGCTTACTAAAGAGCCCATCCCGGCATTCAAGACACCAGCTGTCAGGAAGGACCAGCCGGTATAAAAGGCCAGCGTATCTCCAAGCCAAAAACCAGCCCAGGAAAGAATTAGATAGAGCAAAAGTTTTTTACTCGACCCGCCTCGAAAGAGGTGATACAGTGCAGCGATGAGAGTGGATAATAAAACCCCGAAAACGATGGTTGGTATGTACATTGGAGCTCCTATCTGGAATTGACTATCAGTCCTCCCCCAAGGACAATATCCCCATCATAGAAAACAGCAGCCTGCCCGGGGGTGAGATCGCGTTGGGGTGTATCAAATCGTACCGAAACCTGGGATGGGTTGGCGCTGGGGGTTACCAGGGCCATTGCGGGGGCTGCTGTATAGCGTGTTTTAACATAAGCCCGGAAGCTTTCATCAGGCACAATTCCGCCCGTCCAGTTTACATCGACTGCCAGAAGTTCGCTTGCTCCCAATTCATGATTGGGAGCCACAACCAGTGTGTTGTTCGTGGCATTTTTGGAAAGAACAAAAAGCGGTTCCGGGGTTGTCAACCCCAAACCTTTTCGTTGTCCAATGGTGTAATTCGCCAGGCCTGTATGTTGGCCCAATATTTTTCCGTTGCGGTCGACAATATCTCCTGCCACCGGCTGTATTGAACCATTGCGTTGGAGAAAGCCGCGGTAATCAGTCCCAGCCAGAAAGCATAAATCCTGGCTGTCAGGGCGCCTGGCAACCGAAAGCCCAAAAGACTCAGCGATTGCACGTATTTCGGGTTTGGTGTAGTCGCCAACTGGGAATAAAGCCCTGGCAAGTTTTTCCTGAGTTAAAACATGGAGAACATAAGATTGATCTTTGCCTGGATCGATTCCCTTTCGTAATACCTGGCGCCCATCTTCGGTCACTTGCTTGCGCACATAATGACCGGTGGACATATAATCCGCGCCAAGCGCCAGAGCATGATTGAGCAAAAATTCCCAGCGAATTTGGCGATTACAGGCCAGGCAGGGATTGGGCGTTTGCCCATTGGCATATCCTTCCAGAAAATACGAGACGACGGTCTTGTGGAAAATTTCCCTGGCATCGATGACATAAAATGGGATTTCCAGCCGTGCAGCCACACGGCGGGCTTGCGCCATCGAGTCAGGGGTGCAGCAGCGATTGGAATCTTGTTTACCGGGTTCACTCCACAGGCGTAACATCATACCAATCACTTCGTAGCCCTGTTGTTTAAGCAAGACCGCAGCGACGGAACTGTCCACACCGCCAGACATGGCAATCACCACCTTAGTCATAGCGTTTTTCCACTGTCATCATGCTAGCCTGCATGACTGCCACCAGTTTCTCAGTGCCGGATTGAAAGGCCCAAACCTCGCCAGAACAGACGGAAATATTACGACCAGCCTTAATGACTTTTCCAAAACTTACAAATTTTTCCCCGATTGCAGGGGAAAGAAAATTAACTTTGAATTCGATGCTTAAAACTTCGCGATTGGGTGACATGTGAGTAAAGGCTGCACACCCGCAAGCGGTGTCAACCACGGTGGTCAGTATCCCGGCATGCATATATCCATTTTGCTGGGTAAATGATGAGTTGAAAGGAAATTCAATTTGAACTTCGCCCAAACTGGCTTTAACAATTCTGGCATTGAGAAGAAGCATGATAGGCTGGCGCGCAAAACTGTCGTGCATCCGTGCTTCCTGGTCGGGATCGAGGGGAAGGGCGATCTGATCCATTTTAACTCCTACTCAGGGCACGAGCCTGTTGCATCAGGTTGGGGAGCGTATCTAAAAATTTCTCAACCTGGGCGGGAGTGGTAGAAATTCCAAGGGTAATACGCAGTGATCCCAGCCCCCATTCGCGCGGCAGACCGATTGCAGACATGACTTCGCTTGGTTCAGGGTTGCCTGTTTTGCAAGCTGAGCCTGACGAGCAAGCAAATCCGGCTGAATCCAACATGGTTAGAAGCAGGTTGCCATCCAGATCCTTAAAGACAAAACTGGCGTGTTGGGGCAGACGTTTTTCAGGATGGCCGGTCAGGCGTGAGTCAGGGATTTCTTCCAGAATGCGACCAATGATGCGATCGCGTAAAGGCTGTACATGCAGGGTTCGCATTTCGCGTTCCTGCGAAGTCAGCCGCAGGGCTTCAGCAAACCCAACGATATAGGGCACATTCTGAGTACCGGCCCGCAGACCGGTTTCCTGACCACCGCCGGTCTGGTTGGGTATTAGTCGAGTGCCTTTGCGAATATAGAGCGCTCCAACACCTTTTGGACCATAAAACTTGTGCCCACCCAGGGATAATAAATCCACGCCGAGCTGGTTTACATCGATTGGAAGATAGGCGGCAGCCTGTACGGCATCTGTATGAAAATAAACCGAATGTTTGTGGCAGATTTCAGCGATCTCAGCAATCGGGTTAATGCTGCCAATTTCGTTATTGGCATACATCACTGAAACAAGAGCAGTCTTATCACAAATGGCAGTTTCAACGGATTGGGGGTTAATAATCCCGGTTTGATCTGCCGGCAACCAATCAGTCTGAAAGCCATAATATTTTTCAAGCTGTTCAGCGGTTTTACTGATGGCATGATGTTCGGTTTTTGAAGTAAGTAACCAGTTGGCCCCGTTTTTCTCGCGCATTGCCAATGCGGTGCCTCGTAAGGCCAGGTTGTCCGATTCGGTACCGCAGGATGTGAAGATCACCTCATCCGGCTGGCATTTCAAAACGGATGCCACTGTTTCGCGGGCACCTTCAATTGCGGCTTCAGCCTGTTGTCCGAAATAGTGAATCGAAGATGGGTTTCCGAACTTTTCGCTAAAATAGGGCAGCATTATTTCACGGACGCGCGGGTCCAGTGGAGTTGTGGCAGCGTAATCAAGATAAATCATATTTATAAATCACCTTTGCATTGCAACATATCTCTCGATTATACCTGTGCTTTCTACACTATAATACTCAAGCATGAGCACTTACTTTGCGGTCACATCTCCCGGGTTGGAACAAATCGCTGCGCAGGAACTTAAACGTCTGGATCTAATTCC
>CAZLJB010000351.1:0-4356 GCA_964559195.1 uncultured Anaerolinea sp.
TCCATATCAAAGATGCCTCCGCCATTACTGGTAAAAACCTGCTGCTGGTGGATGCAGTTGAGCTGCGCAAAGACGCCGGCACGCTGGTCCGGATGGTCAACAACGAAGTGCCCGCCTTCCTTTCAATGAAGATGTCACCCCACCAGGTTGGCATACCCGATATGCTGGCGGTGGCCAAGATGAAGGATCTTTATCCACAGAACGTGATCCTATGGGGTGTGGAGCCTGATTCGCTGGAGCTCGGGATGGATCTCTCCCCCACGGTGGAAGCAAAAGTACCGGTTTTGATCGATGAGGTGCTGAAACAGCTCGAAGCCTGGGGCCACCGGCTGGAGCCAAAAGCGGCAGTCAGCCTGCCGGGATAACAAGAAGATGAATAAAAAACTGCCGGGGAGATCAACCCTGGCAGATTTTTTATCGCAAATGGAGCATGCAAATTTGGCTCCAAACCATCCCGGTTTTTCCAGCGGGGCGAACAAAATCCGGCATTTGATGTTTTCTATCTTGGATAACAACCAGCAAGTAATTACATTTATTGGTATGGCTAGATATTTCTTGAGCTCAGACCTGCCAGTCTTCAAATGTCAAATCAGGCATGCGCTTGAACTCGTCTATATTATGAGTGACGATGATCACGTCATGCGCCAGGGCAATGGATGCAATCAGCAGATCATACGGGCCAATCAATTTTCCCTGCTTTTCAAGCGTATTACGGAGTTGCCCGTATATTTCAGGAGCTGGATCATCGAAAGGCAGAGACTCAAACGAAGCGCAAAATGTCTTTACAAGCATAATGTTCTTATCGCGTCCGCTTTTGTATGCGCCGTGATACAACTCTGCTTTTACTATCGAACATAAGCGAACCTCACGGGGGCTGACCGATGCCAACTTATGCGCCGCACGACTGTCGCGCTCATTCATCAATGCGATACAAATATTGGTATCCAGCAGGTAAGTCACTTGAACTCACTTCGGGTTTCATAATCTCCCTGCGCTGCACGGGTGAGTGGGGTGCCATCCCATCCGCCAATAATCTCCGTAAAGAAATTAGTAGGCCATTCTGTAACAGGCTTCTCGTCATCAACCGCATGAACTACCAGAATAACTTCCAGATCTTTGTTTTTTATGCCAATCGGCATTTTAAGTTTCAGGATACCATCTTTACCAACGTGCGTACGCAATGTCAGGCTTTGCATAAAACACCACCAATTGGAATAAACTTCAAATAGGTATTGCGAATTACCGTTATCGATCCTACATCATTATAATACTTTACAGGATCATCTTAGTTTTTAGCTTCATTTACACCGGATGATTTTTTGGCAAAGATTGCTTGCGGAAGACGCTTCACTATCTTCTCCGTTTATAGCCACTCACACATCTGCCCTTGCGGCTATGATGGCGATTCGTATCGGGAATTTCTGGCAGGAATCACTATCAAGCGAAATCTCCACTATACTTATAGTGTCAAACTTATTGAGTTCAAGCAACCAGAGAGGAAATCAACACCATGACTACCCCCAAACAGGATATCGAACGCTTCAAGCAAAACCTGCAAAAAGAAGTGGACGGCGCGGCACTCTACAGTGTCCTGGCCCAGAAAGAGCAACGCCCCGAGATGAAAACCGTTTACGAGCGCCTGGCCGAAAGCGAGCAGCGCCACGGTCAATTCTGGCGGGATAAGCTGGCCGAAGCCGGTCTGAAAAACATAGCAGAAAAAATCAGTGGGCGGACCCAGACCCTGATCTGGCTGGCCCAGCGTTTCGGGGTGCAGTTTGTGCTCTCCACGGTCACCAGCAATGAACAGGCTGACAGCAAGGCTTATGCCAATCAGCCGGAAGAAGAGACCGCCGCCATGTCCGCTGAGGAACAGGCACATGCCCGTTTGCTCTCAGCTGCCAGCAGCGGTGGCGGGGTGAGCGGCAGCCTGGTGGCCGAGACGGAAGGCCGGCACCGCTCGGCAGGCGGCAATGCCCTGCGCGCCGCGGTGCTGGGCGCAAATGATGGACTGGTCTCCAACCTGAGCCTGGTGATGGGTGTGGCCGGAGCGGATCTGGCGGGCAAGGGCATCCTGATCACCGGTCTGGCCGGGCTGCTGGCAGGGGCAGGTTCGATGGCGCTGGGCGAGTGGCTTTCGGTGCAGAGTTCGCGCGAGTTATACGAACGCCAAATCAAGATCGAACGGGATGAACTGGCCGCCAACCCTCAAGAAGAAGCCGAGGAGCTGTCGCTGATCTACCAGGCCAAAGGCATCCCGGAAGCCCGCGCCCGTGACCTGGCGTCCAGCCTGCTGGCCAACAAGGCCACCGCGCTGGATACCCTGGTGCGTGAAGAACTGGGTATCGACCCGGCTGAGCTGGGTGGTTCAGCCTGGGAAGCGGCTTTCACTTCCTTCTTCCTGTTCGCAATCGGAGCTATCATCCCTGTGTTGCCCTTCTTCTTTACAAACGGCATGACCGCAGTCTACATCAGCGTGGGGATCAGTGCCCTGGGGCTGTTTGGGATCGGGGCGGCCATCACCCTGATGACCGGGCGCAGCGTCTTGTTTTCCGGCGCACGCATGGTCCTGTTTGGGCTGCTGGCGGCCGCGCTAACCTATGGCATTGGCCGACTAATCGGAGTTTCGATCGGCGGGTAGGAACTGAAAAAGACCTTGACCCACTGCAAATACAACTCAAATTACATGCGCGCTGTAATATTAATACAGGTCAAACGGATGGAATTTTTGTGGAAGTAATGCTATCATGGTTGCATGGTAAGATTCTCATGAATGAATTCCAAAATCAAAAGTACCGCCCTGCCCGCCTGCCAAATAAACGCATCGCAGGTGAGATACGTCTGACTGCCATCCTGGCTCTCAGCCTGGCGCTCTGGATCGGCTTTCTACAGGCCCAACACACTTTGGACCGCTACGAAGGCTTCTTTTTTACGTTGACGCTTGGCTGCCTGCTGGCAGAGGCCTATTGGCTGAATGGTCCCCGGCTCGAAACCACCCGCTGGCACAAACAGAAATCGTCTGAACAGCAGTTGGAATTATTCACACCAGAGAACGTCTTTTATATCTGGCGGCATGAGATCCGCATGCTGCTGCACATCTGCCTGGCCCTGACAAGCTTGTTCATGTGCTTCCATCTCATGCCGGCCTACAACAGCATCAATGCCCTGTTGGTGCTGGGCTTTTTTGTTTTCAGCCTGATTTTTCTGGAATGGTTCACGCTGGAAGGTATCCAACACTTTGACATTGGGCCCTACTGGGGCTTTCTGGGGCTGTTTGTGATTGGAATTGGCCTGGTGTTTGCCACTTTTTTTTACAGCCTTGAGCACAACATGATGCTTGGCCTGTTGGCAACCACTATTGGAACCAGCACGGCCACTGTGATCTACCTGGCCAAAAGGGTGGATGTAAGCGAGCATGTCTGGTCGCAGGTGATCGGAGACCTGATTTTACAGGTTCTG
The DNA here is from genome assembly GCA_964559195.1 of uncultured Anaerolinea sp. Classification (GTDB taxonomy): domain Bacteria; phylum Chloroflexota; class Anaerolineae; order Anaerolineales; family Villigracilaceae; genus UBA5195. The sequence goes on from CAZLJB010000351.1 coordinate 3,457, forward strand.
AATACACCCCACACCCAGCAGGACCCGGAACTGATTGTCAAATTGATTTCCAGCCAGCTAGGCTACGAACATGTCTCTTTGCTGAAGGTCAAGGCTGGGAACCGCGATCTGCAAATTGTGGCCGAATGCGGCACCCGGCTGGATGTTAAAGGCAGCACATTTTCGATCGATGAAGGCATCAATGGCCGCGCCTATCGCAGCGGGCAAACCTGTGCCTGGAACGATGTCCGATTTTGTCCCTATTACAAACGCCTGCTGAGCAGCGACCGTGATCAAACGCAGGCCGAGATTGCAGTACCGGTCTCGCATCAGGGGCAAACCCTGGGCGTGCTGGATGTTCAAAGCAGCTCAGCCCTGGTCTTTGGGCCGGGCGATATTCGCACGCTCGAAATCATTGCACACATCCTGGGTGCAGCCTGGGCTGCCGAAAAAACAGATCTCCTGATCGGCCAGGGGCAAAAACTATGGGAGCAACTGACCGGCGAGATCCATTCCGAAAATGATGTCTTCGAAACCTTTGCTGAGTTTGCCAGGCAAAACCTGGGAGCCGACCTGGTGGTTTATTACCGCCTTTCACCAACCGGGTACCCAATCCATGCACCACAAGTGGTGGGGGATTTATTAAGCGGTGAAAGAATGAATTCCGCCGTGCAGCTGCTGGATAGCCCATTATTTGGGTTAATCAAGAACTGGAAACCTCATTTTGAGGAACAGGTCCAAAATGATGGGTTGTTTCTATACGAAAACCCCTCCGGCCAGCCGCGCTTTGCCGTGCGCGAGAAAATCAAATCCGCTTACTTTATCCCAATTGGGTTGGCAGATGAGCGCATGGCGGTTGTGTTTTTAAACTACCGGCGAGATCGGAAGAGCGTCGTGTAGGGAAAGAGTGTTCAGAGCCGT
>CAZLJB010000352.1:0-4354 GCA_964559195.1 uncultured Anaerolinea sp.
CAAGGCCGCTCTGATCGACTCAGGTTATTACAAGGCTGCTGACTTCACCGGTCTGCCCTAAGCTTTAGCTTTTCAAAATAATACAGGAATAGTGGTGGTGAAAAACCGCTGCTATTCCTGTATAATTCTATAAGATGCTTATGATTTTTCAAAACCGGAGCTGCCCATGAGTAACGATATACTGGAAATGAAAAACATCACCAAGGAATTCCCGGGAGTTAAAGCATTAAATAACGTCAGCTTTCGAGTGGCTGAAGGCGAAATCCACTGCCTGGTGGGCGAAAACGGTGCCGGGAAATCCACGTTGATGAAAGTGTTGAGTGGAGTTTACCCTCATGGTTCCTACAGCGGTGATATTCTCTTCGGCGGAGATGTGCAGAGTTTTCACGGCATCAGCGACAGCGTAAAAGCCGGGATTGCCATCATCTATCAAGAACTGGCGCTTTTCCCCGAATTATCCGTCTATGAGAATATTTATATCAGCCACCTGACCTCCAAAGGATTGCTGGTCGACTGGAATGAAATCATCAAAAAAGCCGGCGAGATGTTGAAAAAAGTCAGGCTCGACATTAACCCCGCCACGAAAATAAAAGACCTGGGGGTCGGAAAACAGCAGCTGGTCGAAATTGCCAAGGCCCTCAGCCGGGATGTCAAATTATTAATCCTGGACGAACCAACTGCGGCTCTCAACGAAGATGACAGTGAAAATCTGCTCAACTTGCTGCGTGACCTTAAACATCACGGCGTCACCTGCATCATGATCTCCCACAAACTAAAAGAAGTCATCGAAATAGCCGATACTGTCACTGTCTTACGCGACGGGCAAACCATTTGCACTCTGGATGCCAACAAGGGTGAAGTCTCTGAACAGGTTCTGATCAAACACATGGTCGGACGCGAGATTGATAACATCTACCCCAAACGTGAATATAAAAAACCAGGCGAAGTGGTTCTTGAAGTGAAACACTGGAATGCCTACGACCCCAGCCTGGGCCGCGCCATCCTCAAGGATATCAACTTCCAGGTCAAAAAAGGCGAAATTGTCGGCTTTGCCGGGTTGATGGGCTCCGGACGTACAGAGCTGGCGCTCAGCATCTTTGGCAATCCGGTCGGCTATCGAATTAATGGCGAATTGCTCATAAAGGGCAAAAAACTCGATTTTAATCACCCTCATAATGCCATCGATGCCGGTGTGGCCTATGTGACGGAAGATCGAAAGGGCGATGGGCTGATCCTGATCCAGGACGTCAAGCAAAATATCTCTCTGGCTAATTTATTGGAATTATCTGAACGCGGAATTGTCAACGACAACGCCGAAATTAAAGTCGCGAACGAATACAAGAGCTCCCTCAACATAAAAACACCAACTGTTGAACAAAAGGTTGGCAATCTGAGCGGCGGCAACCAGCAAAAAGTGTCCCTCGGAAAATGGTTGTTTGTCAAACCCGATATCCTGATCCTGGATGAACCAACCCGCGGTATTGACGTAGGCGCGAAATACGAAATTTATACCATCATGAATAAACTGGTCGAGCAGGGCATGAGTATTATCATGATCTCGTCCGAATTATCAGAAGTTCTTGGTATGAGCGATAAAATTTATATCGTTTCCTCCGGAAAAATCGCTGGCGAGCTGCCCATCGAGGAAGCCACTCAGGAAAAAATCATGCAGCTGGCAACGAATTAAGGAGGTAAAAAAAATATGTCTTCGTTTTTTAAAGATATCCAAAAAGTATTAGCCCAAAACATCCGCGAATATGGAATGTTTATCGCCTTGTTCGTGATCATGGCCATTTTTACGATCACCACCAAGGGCATATTCATCTCATCCCGCAATATCAGCAACCTGATGAACCAGACCGGTTACATCGCTGTGCTGGCGGTTGGCATGACTCTGGTTATCGTCATCCGGCATATCGATCTTTCGGTCGGGTTTTTGGCCGGCTTTCTGGGCGCAGTTGCTGCCATCGCGCTGGCTTTCTGGCATTTACCCGTTTATGTCGTCATCCCGATGGTCCTGGCACTTGGTATTCTGGCCGGGCTGATCACGGCCTTCCCGGTCGCCAGGTTGGGCATCCCCGCCTTTGTGGCTTCGCTGGCAGGCTGGTTAATCTACCGCGGCCTGCTCCAGCTCGTGACCGCCGGAACAGGTACCATTATTGTCGCAGATGATGCCTTCAACGCCATTGGCAATGGTTACATCCCCGATATCCCTGATATTGGGATCCTGCCCGGCGTTCACAAAATCACGCTCCTGCTCGGTCTGATCGGCATCCTGTTCCTGATCATGAATGAGATCAACAATCGCCGCAACAAGCAAGCTTATAATTTCGAGGTGCTTTCAGGCAGTATTTTCGTCATAAAATTGGTCTTTATGTCTGCCCTGATCGCCTATGTTACCTGGACCCTGGCCGGATACAATGGCATCTCCTGGACGCTTGTGGTTGTGCTGGTGGTGGTTGGGATTTATGACTTCATCACATCCCGCACCATTCTCGGCCGGCATATCTACGCGGTGGGTGGCAACCCGGATGCGGCTGAACTCAGCGGCATCAATGTCAAAAATATCACCTTTGTCGTCTTTGGTTCAATGGGCATGCTCTCAGCCCTCTCAGGCATTTTGTTCACTTCCCGCCTGCAATCGGCCACCACCACGGCCGGAACCTTGTTTGAGCTGGATGCCATCGCCGCGGCCTACGTCGGCGGTGTCTCGGCAGCCGGTGGGGTGGGCAAGGTGACCGGTTCAATCATCGGCGCCCTGGTAATGATGTCACTCAACAGCGGTATGAACCTGATGGGTACCGATATTTCCTATCAATACATCGCCAGAGGCGCAGTCCTGGTCGCAGCCGTGGTCTTTGATGTCATGACCCGCAACCGCAGCAAGTAATTCTGTTCTAATTATTATTTTAGGCTTCACCTGCTTACCCCGGGTGAAGCCTTTTTATTTATCACACGCTAAAATGGCCCGTGGGCTCCTCCCCCAAATACCCCGGTTTTGGGTATTTGGGGGAGGTTGGGAGGGGGCTATCGCCCGAAAACCACTATTGACAGTCAAAAACTGGCCTGTTGGCTAACTTTTAAATATCCAAGTTTCAGATTTAGAATTGCTGCATTATTGGGTAAAATTTGTTGGAAACGCTTTTGCAGTGTAAAATCGTTCCAAACAAATTTAATGGAGTAAAAATGTCTGACGAAAAAGAATTTATGCCTCTACGCGCCATGAGTATCCATGCCCACCCGGATGATCAGGAATTTTCAGTGGCGGGCACCCTGGCCAAATGGGCCCAGGCCGGCTGCGAGATTATTTCTGTGATCCTGACCAGCGGCGATGGGGGTTCAAACGACCCGGCCCATGATGCCAGCTACAAACCAACCCTGGCCCGCCTGCGCGAGACAGAACAAAGCGCCGCAAATGAGATCATTGGCGTGAAACAAACCATTTACCTGCGCCTGCCGGATGGTGAACTCGAACCAACCATGACCCTGCGCAAGGAATTGACCCGCCTGATCCGCGCCCACAAACCGGATGTAGTGGTAACCGGCGACCCGCAGGCCGTTTTCTACGGCAACGGTTACATCAACCATCCCGATCATCGCGCCGCCGCCCAACTGGCCACCTACGCCGTCTTTCCATCCGCCGGCTCACGACTCGTTTTTGCCGACATATTGGCCGAAGGATTCGAGCCCCATAACGTCAAACGACTCTACCTGCATGGCCCTGAAAAACCCGATACCTGGGTCGACATCAGCACCAGCATCGAGTTGAAAATCGCCGCTCTTAAGAAACATGCCAGCCAGTTGGGCGATTGGGACCCCGAAAAAATGATCCGCGAATCGGCCGAGGGCGAAGGCAAAGAAAAAGACTTGAATTATGCCGAAGCCTACAAAGTCATGATCCTGCAGCAAGAACCGCAAGAAAGCTAAGACACCCTTTACCTGCTCCACCCGCAGGAGTGCGGTGCAAAATTTCGGAAAACGTCAGGATTTGTATCTGGGATCTTGCAAGTGCTTTCCTCAAGAAAATATGCGTTGGCTCGCAGGGAAATGAGGGGTTCTGGGTGGAAAAGGGACAGCCGTCCCTTTTCCACCCAGATTAAGAACTTCTCCCTCTCCCGCAGGGCCATCTTTTGTCAGTTTGAATTCAAACTCTCGGCGGGAGAGGGTCGGGGTGAGGGCAGGTCACAACTGAAAAGCAAGAAATTTGTGCTAACTTTCCCAATCTCCGAAAAACTGAACCGCACTCCACCCGCAGCGGGCGCTTGACATGCGCCGGAAATGCTTAACTTGCTACCGATGGGCTGAGACATTATATTTATGTCTCAACCCATCGGTAGCCTTGACAGACTACCGC
>CAZLJB010000353.1:0-4351 GCA_964559195.1 uncultured Anaerolinea sp.
CAACTTCATAAACAAGATGATGCAGGGCTTTTTGATCTGTGCCGCCCACATACATGCCCGGACGGCGGCGGACGGCCTCCAGGCCTTCCAGTACTTGAATGCTAGCAGCATTGTAATTTGCAGGGGTTGTCACAAAAATTTCTCCAATCCTGTGGGTGGCGGCGATTTACCGCTCGGCAAATCGCACCTTGAGTTCAGGCTTGCGCCGCTGATTTGTTCTGTTTATTGATCCACAGCAAGGCGGTATCAATCCAGATGTTTAGGTCACGATAATAAATAAAACTGGCTGCCAGCAGGCTGGTCGAGACAAAGGCATGACCAAGAATGCCAACTCCCATCATCCATGAATCAGATGGGGCGGCGCGCCATAGTAAATCCATTCCCTGGCTGATCAGGAGGATTAACATGGTAAACCAGCCGAGCGGTGGTAGCCCATAACGCAGCATACGCACACTGCTGCGTGTGGAGACCAGGGCATTTTCTTTTTTTGTAAAAATGCCGTAGAAAGAGTAAAAAATAGCCATTAGCGCCCATGCAACCGGAATGGATAAGACGACCAGCAGAATGGTTCGAAGCACAGTGTTCAGTAACGACAATACCCACATCCCAATCAATAAGGGCAGGTTCGCCAGGGTGAAGAACAGCATCCACAGCCCTGAGAGCAGCACCCCATGTAGAATGACGCGAGAAATACCCGGGCCTTCTTGCAGTTTTAGCGCAACCCGCGAGACAGATCGGAAGTACAGGCTTCCAGCCACCCAGCCAAAAAAGGTCAATACCAGCATAATTCCAAAGGCGGCCAGCCAACCTGGCATATCCAATCCCAGGCGTGATCCGAAAGGCGTTTTGATTGAAATATTGGTGCTCATCAGGCTAAAAATTCCCATTGGGAAGGTGCGCACTATTGAAAAAAGATTCACCCCACTTTTAAAATCTGTCACCAATTGGGTAAATAATTTGGCCTGGTCAACCGGGGTCTGCGCCTGGATGTCTGGTAGGGCTTCCATAAGCGGAGCCAGCAATGCGTCTGCTTTTAGCCTTGGCCCAAGCCACAAGAAAGTATCCAGGGCTGCCGGAAATAGTATGACCACCACGTTGCCAGCGATGGCGTTAAAGCCATTAACCAAGGCGGTAACAGCGCCCGGCGGGGGTGGCAGTGGTGGGATTTCAGATTTACGCGTTTCCATAGTTTTTTGATTCTACCATTAAGACGAGCTAATAGCTCGTAGCTGACACCAATTTTCAATACGGTTTTGCTTAAGCACACAAAGCTCTCGTCCGGATCATCTTCTGCAAAGAATTGAATTCATCGTACAGAGCATGGTCTTGCGAAGAATAGCAAGTTTTAGATTGAGAACTGCGGTCTGCGATTGGTTGCCCCGCCACCTGCTCTGGTAAAATGAAACCATGCTCGAAGAACATCGTCATCTGCCGGATAGCAACCGCCTCAGCGTCTTGATTGCAGCTATTTTGCTGGCGTATGCACTCGCTCATTTAATTGAAACTCCGGGGTATATGTTCAGCTTTACGCTGATAGGTATTGTAGTAACCCTTCCCTTGAATATGAATGTGGCAGCCACCCTGATGGCCAGTGGCTTGACAGCCGCAGGCATGGATTGGTTATTGCGGGGCCACCCCCACTTTGAAGCGGAGAATACCTTTCAACATTGGATATTGCCAGCCCTGACGGCTTTTGTTTTGGGTGTCCCGCTTTACAACCTGTCTTTCGGCCCGGCCTGGTGGTTGACCTTTGGCGTGGGAGGCGTTTTATTGCTTTTGGTTTTCCTGGCTGAATATATTGCGCTGGATTCTTCGGATGTTCGTTATCCGGCCGCATCGGCTGGACTGGTGGCGCTTTCCTATACCCTGTTCTTAATCTTGTTAACAATTCTCTCGTTTTCATCCGCCCGTCTGTTGTTGGTGGCTGTGATTGCTTTTCCGGCGGCCACCCTGGTTTCTCTGCGTGCCCTGCATTTGCGGACCGGAAAATGGGAATTAGCCTGGGCCTTTGGCATTGCCCTGATCCTGACGCAGTTGGCTGCGTCTTTGCATTACTGGCCGCTTGAACCTGTCCAATACGGATTAGCTCTGCTTGGTCCGTTGTATGCCCTGACAGAGCTTGCTCAAAATTTGGACGAAGACATGTCACCGCGCCGCGCCGGGTTGGAGGCCTCCATTGGTTTGATTGTCTTCTGGGTGGCCGCCATTCTAGCACGAGGATAAAGAGAAATGAACAATCTGACCCTGAATCGCACCCACCTGTTTGCCATGCAGCGCCATGTTAATCATGAAGCACCGTTGGAAGCCTGTGGCTTGTTGGGAGGTAATCATCAGGTGGTTGAACTTGTTCTGCCGGTTAAAAATGCGGCGGAGAGCCGGGTAAAATTCAAGATGGATCCCAAAGCCCAGTTGAGAGCTCTGCAGCAATTGGAAGCGGAAGGAATGGAACTTCTCGCCATCTTTCACTCTCACCCGAAGGGACCTTCCGTTCCATCCGCGACCGATATTGAAGAATCTGCATATCCGGTTGTCAATATCATTTGGTCAAAGGCGGGGCGTCGGTGGCAGGCGCGTGGTTTTTGGATTGATTCCGGACAGGCTGTCGAAGTGCCGCTCACTGTGTTGGAAATGTAACTTCACGCCTGGTTTTGTGTTATCGTTCTTGTGATAATTTGGAGGCGTGTGGATGCAACCATTAATTAATGTGTGCCTTGTCTTGTTTGGCTATTTGATTGGTTCGATTCCTTCTGGCTTGATTATCGTCAAGCTTAAAACCGGGAAGGATATCCGCCAGGTGGAAAGTGGGCGAACAGGCGGAACGAACGCAATGCGTGCCGCTGGTTTTGGCGCTGGTTTGCTGACCGCATTTTCGGATATTTTCAAGGCTGTTTTGGCGGTCTGGATAGCCCAATGGCTTAGCCCGAACGAATGGGTGCATGTTTTGGCACCAATTGCGGCAATTTTGGGTCACAATTATTCACTTTTTCTGCCAGAGTTTGATGAAAAAGGCCGGTTTATCCGTTTGCGCGGGGGAGCAGGTGGTGCTCCAGCGCTGGGCGGAGCAATAGGTTTGTGGCCTCCCTCTATTTTTATTATTTTGCCGCTTGGCGCGCTGGTTTTCTTTAGCCTCGGGTATGCCTCGGTGACAACCTTGAGTGTGGCTTTTTTTGCCATCCTGGTTTTTACCGTGCGTGTGTTGTTGAATATGCCTGGCGCAAACCTGGCAGAAGTTTTCTATGGCGTGATTGCCGGAGCTCTCCTAACCTGGGCCCTCAGGCCCAATATTAAAAAACTATTTAGCGGTACCGAAAGGGTGGTAGGCATCAGTTTGCATGGCCGTATCAAGGCCAAAAAGGATGTACGGGATGCCGAGGAAGCCCTGCAGGATGTAGAATAGTCTTCGGGTTTGAATCAAAAACCGGCTGCTAAAACAGCCGGTTTTTGATTCAAACCCTATTCTTCTGGTTCCAGGTTATCCTTGTTTTCCAACATAGCCCGGTAAAGTGCACGCAGGTTATGACGGTGTAGCTGTTCTGCCAGCCCACCCAGATAGACGCGGCTTTTACTGCATTCTTCAATGCCTACTTCATCCAGGTAGTCAAGGGGAGCCTTACGTTTCAGGGCAATGCGTACATGTTTTCGGATGGCAGACAGGTAGGCCAGGTTTTCCTTAACAGCAGCTTCAATTTCTCCGCGTAGGACAATATCGCCGTGGCCCTGTACGATATTTTCCAGGCCCATGCGCCCAATTTTTTTGATCGAGGCTGCCAGATCATTAATATTTCCATCCACAATATAGGGTAAAGGCATAAATGCATCCCCTGCGAACAGGATTCGATCTTCTTCGACAAGCACAGAAATGCCATCCGCGCTGTGCCCCAGGGCTTGGGACAGAATCAGGTTCTTTTTTCCGACTCGCAAGTTGAGCTCGCCATTTTCAAATGTCAGATGTGGCAGCGCGATCTTAACTTGCCGTAAGGCTGGATTATGCTTTTTGGCAATTTCCAGTGCTGGGATGCCTTTTTCGTGCATCAACTCGCGGCACAACGAATGCGACACAATGGTTGCGCCTGGAAAGTAACAATTCCCCCAGGTGTGATCTGCATGATAGTGAGTATTGATGACATAACGAACTTGCAGACCGAGCTCATGTTCAATGAACTCGCGGATAAGCAGGGTTTCTTCGGGAATAGCTAATGTATCAATTAATACAGCCCATTGTGGTCCGGCGATAACACCAGCGGTAACCTGTGCGTAAAGTTCACTTTGAAACCAAAAAACATTTTCGGAGACGCGTTCGCGATGCATAAAAATCCTTTGATTAAAGATAACCTATAAATAGCACAAACGC
>CAZLJB010000354.1:0-4346 GCA_964559195.1 uncultured Anaerolinea sp.
ATTCTGGTAGGCTTCCCGTTCCAGATCATGGATGACTTTTCGGATATCTACTATCCGCTTCCAACTTGGCAAACTTTGACTGTAGCCGGGTAAAACTTGCCAGATCGTTTCGATTAGATCGGGCCAGGTAACACTGGCGGAAAACGTAGAAGTCGAATAAACTCTTATTGCAGGTAGCCTCTCAACCGAATAATTATTTGTGTGAAACTCTATCTTATTCGTTTTTTGGCTACCTGTCTTCTATCAATTTGTAAAGGTGCACTTTACCACTTGTGAACCATGCCCGTTCCTGATTGAAAAATATGCTGGTGAAAAAATGATAAATTGGAGAAACCAATGAATAAAAAATCTGACACACCCGTAACCGAAAATAACTTATCGCAACCGACCTGGATATCACAGCTTAACCGCCCGGAAATTTATCTTGCCCTGGCTGTGCTGCTGATTGGATTGGTCATCGCATTTACACCGCTTGGGAAGTGGTTATTCGGAGTTGACAGCCAACAGTTATGGTGGTTTGTTACCCGTTCGGCGGGGATCGTGGCCTACCTGCTTTTGTGGCTTTCCACGGTCTGGGGTCTGGCGGTCCCTTCTAAAGTTGTTGCCCCTGTGTTGGAAGGAGGTTATACCTTCGATTTCCATCAGTTCATCTCACTATTATCGATTGCATTTGTAGTGTTCCATATCATGGCATTGACACTCGACCGTTATCTTCCCTATTCACTATTTCAAATTCTGATTCCATTTATATCGCCGTATCGTCCAGAGTGGGTCGGGATAGGTGTGATTTCTTTCTATATCATGATTGTTGTGGCTGGGACCTTTTATTTACGATCGCGAATTGGTATGAATACTTTTCGCCAAATTCATTACTTCAGCCTGGCTGCTTACCTGGGTGTGACCCTGCATGGGTTATTTTCCGGTACTGATTCACCGTTGAGTTCCATGCAGTTTATTTACCTGGGTACTGGCCTGATTGTCTTAGTTCTAACGGTTTACTGGCTAAACCAAAAATCAAAGCAAAACCAGGCCGCAAAACAAAAAGCGATCGCTGCGGCGCGAGCCAAAAACAGGCGGTAAATGGAGCAGGCAGCCCGCTTTTGTTTGTTGTTGTAGTCAAATCCGCCAAACGAAAAACACCTTCGCACATATTGCGAAGGTGTTTTGATATGTTTTTTAGAAATAATCAACCTGCATCTAGGAACCACTTGTCCGCACGCTGTTGCTTGATCTGCGATGCCTGGTTGGTGCCTGGAAAGTAAATAAGTTTTGCAGGGCCTGGTAAGGCGAGCTGATAGTAGTCTGTGTGATTCCATTGGCTGTGACCTGGGTTACGCCTGGTTTGGCGGCGTGCGATAGGAAACCCCAACCTGTCAGAAAGGCAAGCAGGCTTACTGAAGTGATCCAGATGTGTAAATTCTTTTTAAAAGTGTTCATTTTTTAAATCCTATGTGATCGAAAAAATTAAGTGGCAAGAGCCGGCCCGGCGAGATTCGATCGCCACTAAAAAATGGGTAAGCTGTAATTAATACTAAGGGCGAAATGCTACCAACTGGGATTGAGACTGGGTTTGTGAAAATGTGGATGCAGAGCTATGCGGAGTACTGAGAGCATCCTGGCCGACTAAGAGCATGGCGATCATCAGGAAGGATGTGATCAAGGTGGTTGCAATAAGTGCTGGAGTTGTTTTTTTCATGGCGTTCCTCTTGGCTTTGAATTCAGCCGTTTTATTTGACGATGTTTGTACGTCTTCAACGGTCTGTTATTTGTTTGTGAATATAATTGAATGATACTCTTACTACATGACAACTGAATGAATAACCGGAAATTGGATATGAATTTATCGAACTCATGTTTTTATGATCGAATTATTCAACTTCGCTTCCGTTTACAAGGTTCATTCTAAGATTCCAGGCTGTAAATTAGCCATGAATCAAAAGTGAAATAGATGAGAAAAACCGGGTCGTTTTTATTAAACTGGTGATCAATTTCATCCTTTTTTCACAGGTTTTTCATAGAGAAAGGTGTATAGTTAATTCGATATACAAAAATTTGGTACACTCAAGCCTTATCTGGATTTCATCAATACCTTCCTGTTCATGCTGAGGATGTTTGGTCGCCGCAGATAACCAAAATTATCGCCTCCAACAAGGGAACGATTCGACGCCATTGTGACAGGGGCTTCATCCAAAGGAACCTGTTTGAAGCTGCTCAAAGTGCCGGTTGAAGGGAAACTGGTGGAAGGCCATGAAAACATGGATGTCGGTCACCAGCTTCAAGTCCAACTGACCTTGGTCGATGTTGAACGTGGTTTTATTGACTTCAAGAAAACCGGTTCATGTAAGAATCGATAATGCATAATATTCTGCTGTACCTCATGATCGTAAGGAGACTGAAATGAGTAATGATGACAATAGTATTCATACCTTACCCGCTCTTCCGTATGCTGAAAATGCACTGGAACCTATCATCACTGCCAATACGCTGAGTTTTCACTACGGGAAACATCACAAAACCTATGTGGACAATCTGAATAAGCTGCTTGCCGGCACAGAATTGGCCAGCCTGTCATTGGAGCAGGTTATTACCAGCGTCGCGGGACAGGCAGAAAAGGTCGGAATTTTTAACAATGCCGCGCAAATTTGGAACCACAGCTTCTATTGGAAAAGCCTGACGCCGAAGGGCGGAGGCGAGCCGCCCGCTGCGTTCAAACAAATGATTGAGACTTCCTTTGGTAGTGTTGATGCCTGCAAGAAGGAGCTTTCCAGTGCGGCAGTTACACAGTTTGGGAGTGGTTGGGCCTGGCTGGTGCTGGATGGCAATTTGCTCAAAGTGGTAAAGACCGCTAATGCTGGCTTGCCATTGACAATGGGAGTTAAGCCATTGCTCGCCATTGATGTCTGGGAGCACGCCTATTATCTGGATTATCAGAATCGTCGCGCTGACTATGTTAATGCCGTGCTCGACAAGTTGATCAACTGGGAGTTTGCCCTGCAGAATGCCAGCGCGTGATACGCAGCTCTATGATTGATAAATAATCCAGACACTGGCTTACGAACACAGCGCCGGACCTGAGTTGTGTTCGAGTCTTTCAATAGCAACGGAGTGAAAAAGAGATGCAAATAAAAAAAGTGATTATCAGTCTGATCGTCGGAGGACTGGTCGTCTTCGGCTTGATTCAACTTGTTCCTTACGGTCGCAACCATACCAATCCACTGGTGACGGCTGAACCCGCCTGGGATAGTCCCCAAACGCAGTCGTTGGCGGTGCGGGCATGCTTCGATTGTCATAGCAATAATACAGTCTGGCCTTGGTATTCTAATGTGGCGCCGGTTTCCTGGCTGGTTCAACGCGATGTGGATCAAGGTCGCCGCCGGTTGAACTTCTCGCAATGGAATACATCCGGCGAAAGAGAGTTTTCCCGTGTTATAAGCAGAGGCTCGATGCCGCCCTGGTTTTACGTTATTCAGCATCCCAGCGCTAACCTGAGCGCCGCAGAAAAAACACAATTGGAAGCCGGGTTGAACGCGACAAAATAGAAAGCCAATTGGTAACCGAAAATTAAATGGGCTCGATCTGGTGTGGTATTGATTTTGCCGCCTGGACGAACAAAGATCGATGGTTTTCCCTGCTGCTGGAGTTTTCACGGGTGTTCTCATCGTGGAAACTCCAGCAGCCTCCAGATGCCATGCTGGGCATTTTTTCTCTCTTTTTCGGGATGTTTTCTAATCTGGGAAAATACACTGGTGGGTAGTTACAAATATTTTATCTCAAGTGAGGTTATGCCGATTCAATCGTTATTATCCCAGTCAAGGCCATGGGAATAGTTCACTTTATCTTATGACACAAATTAAAACTACCCTTAAACGCTTCAGCCGAGAAACCTTTTCATCTTTCCATGTCCGAAATTATCGGCTGTATTATATTGGACAGGTCATCTCCACTTCCGGAACATTTATGCAGAGCGTGGCTCAGGCCTGGCTCGTTCTGAAGATTTCCAATTCCGGCGCAGCCTTGGGAATTGTCTCCGCTTTACAATACATTCCCGTGTTATTTTTTGGAATGGTTGGTGGTATCGCAGCAGACCGATTTTCCAAACGAACCATTCTGTTTTTCACCCAATCTTCAGCCGGTATTCTCGCCTTGATCCTTGGAGTACTGGTTGCCACCAATCAAGTCCAGCTCTGGATGGTTTATATCCTGGCTTTTTGCCTGGGATGGGTAAATGTCTTCGATAATCCAGCGCGACAAACTTTTGTGATTGAAATGGTGGGTAAAGATAACCTGAGAAATGCGGTTACGCTCTACTCCGGTCTGGTCAATCTTTCGAGAGTGATTGGTCCTGC
>CAZLJB010000355.1:0-4341 GCA_964559195.1 uncultured Anaerolinea sp.
TACACGGCTCTGAACACTCTTTCCCTACACGACGCTCTTCCGATCTCGTCAGGGTATGTTCGGAAGTTCCACGAGCATCGGCCAGAGCCAACAGTATTAAATCGACACCTGATTCTCCTGTATCACGAAAAAAACGATAAATTGCTTTACGACTAATATCCTTACCAGCCAACTTGCGGCTGGTGTACAAGTGCATCCGCATATGGTGTTTAATGATATTCTGAACCCGGTCAATTTCATCATTGCTCAGTCGCAGTGAAACCCCGCGTTTTATAGCAACCTGGGCGCCCAGCTCATCGTGCCCAAGAAACCTGATCCGCCCATCTGCTTCGATAGTTTTCAGGGCTGGCTTACTGACATCATGAAATAACGCTCCAAAAAAAAGGACAGCACGTGCGGAACGATCTATATTTAAAGTTGACCCAAGATGTTCGCCGATTTGCTGCCGATATCGACCAAGGCGCATTACGAGCAACCCATTTAACAAATCGGCATTGGTCTTTTGCTCATCAAAACGAGGAGATAGAAGGGCAATAATATTTTCGAGGTGCCGTAATACCGCCAGAGTATGTGCCCAGACATCGTGAACATGCGGTGTTGATTGTTCAGTCCCTTTCAGTTCAACCAATTCCGGTAGAATATGCGGAAGAACACCCAATAATTCGAGCGCGCGCATGGCAGCATCCGGGCTGGGGCCTGCAAGAATTTTAAAGAGTTCATCTCTCTGACGCTCAGCTGAAATTTTGGGCAGCAACCCAACCGCCGCCTTCATACCCCGGCGAGTCTCGGGATCGATTGAAAAACCAAAACCAGCTGCATGCCGAACTGCGCGCAAAATTCGGATTGGATCGTTGCTGAGCGCTTTATCAGAACAGGCGCGAACACGCTTTTCACGAATATCCTTCAACCCGCCCAAAGGATCAATAATTGATCCACTATGAATATCCATGGCAATGGCATTAATAGTAAAATCACGCCCCTTCAAATCATCATCAAGCGATTCCCCACGATACCCGGCAAAATCAAGTACATCCCGGCTACCATCCGGGTGCTGTAAAATAACCCTGGCAGTGTCAAAATCCTCATCCAATGGGAAGTAGGCAGCTGAAAGACCATCCGCCACCTTACGAGCAAGCTTCATGCCATGCTGGCAGACAAAATCCAAATCATGAGTTGGACTTCCAAGAACAGCGTCTCGGACTGCACCACCAACCAGGAAGACGAGTTCGTCCGCCGGGATCAATATTCGGATCATATCCAAGATAGGTGATGAGACAGGTGTGATGGGCATAAAGCGAATTTCCACATCTTCCTTTCGGCGAGATAGCCTGGCAGCATGGAAAACTTGGTCACGCGTTTCACCCTGGGCAATTATTTTGCCACGCACCAGGGCAACCCAGCGACCAGCGTAAGCAGCTGCTTCAGCAGATAGGATTTCTTCCATAAAAATTAACTTCCTGGTTTTTTATATTTATTAAGATCTGCGCTTGCTATGAATGGTAGATGACGGAATTGCTCATCAATATCAATACCATAACCAAATATATATTTATCAGGCACATCAAAGCCAACATAATCAGCAAAGACAGGCACTTCGCGCCGCATTTTTTTGTCAAGCAACACGCAAACTTTGACGCTGTTTGGATCCCGCGTTTTCAACATCATTAACACATGTGCAAGAGTACGACCGCTGTCAACAATATCCTCAACGAGCAATACATTTCGGCCTTCAATGTTGGTCATTAAATCCAGGTTTACACGCACGTTTCCACTAGAAGAATAATTCCCCTTGCCATAAGATGATAATGACATGCAGTCCAATTCGTGCGGTAAACTAATAAAACGTGTCAAATCAGCCGTAAAAGTCAAACCACCGCGCAGAAGACAAACGACCAACAAGTCCTTTCCTGCATAATCACGGCTGATCTGTTCACCAAGCTCAGAAACCCTGGCTTGAATTGCAGTTTGATCTACAAGAATTTCGTCAATAAAATCGTGGTAATCCTGCATTTTTTTATACTTCCCTGTTGGTACGCGAATTATTTGCCTATTTACCCGTTGCTAACGTAACGGTCGAGATCAACAACCCCAATAAAAGGCAGGTTCCGATAAAATTCATCGAGGTCAAGCCCATACCCGAATACAAATTTGTTCGCAATAGAAAATCCCTTGTAATCAATCGGCACATCCACCTCGCGCCGGGAAGCTTTATCCAGCAATGCACAGACTTTAAGCGTCCTGGGCTTGCGAGTGCGCAGCAATTCGATTACGTGGGCAATTGTATGACCGCTGTCAACGATATCTTCTACCAGGATGACGTGCCTGCCCTGAATATTGGTTTGCAAATCCAGAGTCATACGAACATTTCCAGAGGAAGCCCTGGCTCCTTCACCATAGGACGAAACAGCCATACAATCTATGGAATTTAACACAGTTAAATTCCTCATCAGGTCAACAAGGAAGGGTAAAGCACCACGCAGTACACAGATTAACAAAATCTTCTCACCTGCATAATCATGATTGATCTGGTCCGCAAGTTCCTTGATCCGCTTTTGAAGAGTCACTTCATCAATCAGAATTTCTGCCAAAATATCATGGTAATCTTGCATTTTTACTCCCATAGTTCATCAGGCCTAAAGTACAAAGATTCAGAATTTCTACATCGATAATTTTTGTTATTAACTCACGGGAAGTGTTGGTCGGATATCTGAACACATCCAGAATTTAATAAGATACTTTAAGGCTATCATGAGAAAAACTCCCCGTAAATAAATCCGTCTGCGTGGAAACGCACCAATTTTATTAATGGAAGGGCGATGATGCACAGTTATACCTGTAAAAAACCTGAAATACTAATTTTTGTAGGAAAGTGGCGCTTGTTAATAATAACTATTTTCGAGGGACATCATGATGCCTGCGACATCGGGCTTCATACATTTCAGATGCGCCAACAATAACGACAGGGTCATTAAAGCGCGCCGGGCTGCCATTAACCAGCCTCTGGGTACGGCTGGCCGGTTCTCCACAAACCATGCAAATCGCTTGTAATTTATCGACATGCTCAGCTTTAGACATCAACATTGGCATCGGACCAAATGGTTCGCCGCGAAAATCCTGATCCAGACCGGCTACAAGAACACGGATGCCACGGTCAGCCATTTTTGTTGTCACTTCTAGAATACCATCATCAAAAAATTGGGCTTCATCCACCCCTACAACCGTTGTATCGCTATCTAGTTTTTCGAAAATATTTACAGCTTTCTCAACCGGGATGGCATCAAAATCAGCTCCGGCATGGGATGTGACCTTTTCAACAGCATATCGAACATCGATGGCAGGCTTAAAAACCTGAACCTTTTGGCGCGCAATCACAGCCCGGCGCAAGCGACGAATAAGCTCGTCTGTCTTACCGCTGAACATTGACCCACAAACTACTTCAATCGAACCATGCATATGCTTCATTGCCGCTCCCAAAATAAATTAATAACAGGCAGATGCGCGTGGCATCTGCCTGTTAAGTTTACCTGATATTTCGGTTTGCGGGGCCTGCTTTCGCAGATGTTTATAGATGCTCAGGCAGTAGCTTCGTTGGCTGTCTCGGGCAGATCATAACCCAGGGCCCGAATCTTTTTCTTGCTGTCGATCAGAGCCTTACGACCAAAACCTTCAAGCGCCAAGGCGGCTTCGTCGCCTTCGCCAAGCTTCGACATCAATTGGGCAATCGTTGTAATTCCGGCCTTTTCAAGGGCACCGGTAACGCGAATACCAAGATCAAGCTCAGTAACTGGCTTGGGAGGAGCCTTACGAGCTTCTTCCTTGGCTTTCTGGGACTCAACATAATCCTGGCGGACCTGGAGCTTCTTATAGAAGCGGTCCACCTGGCCTTCGACATCCAACATACGAGCCTGCTCACCTGAGAAAAATGGGTGACATTTAGAGCAGACTTCGACGTGAATGCTTTTGCGTGTAGAACCGGTTGTCCACTTACTGCCACAAGAAGCACAGACCACCTGGGCATCCGTGTAAAAAGTTGGGTGAATTTTTTCTCTCATATCAATGAACCTCTGGTCTACTCAGCGACCGCGAAGGCCTCTTGGGGGAGGACGTTCACGCGCTTGCGACCATGTACAACATCAAAAACGACCACACCATCAATTGTGGCGAAGAGAGTGTCATCAGTACCGGCACCCACATTCATACCAGGCTTGATATGCGTTCCGCGCTGGCGGATGAGAATGTTACCCGAAAGTACAAACTCGCCAGCATATTTCTTTACGCCCAGACGCTGGGCATTACTATCACGACCGTTGCGGCTGGAACCGCCACCTTTTTTATGAGCCA
>CAZLJB010000356.1:0-4339 GCA_964559195.1 uncultured Anaerolinea sp.
CATCAACAGCGTTCGCCTTGAAACATGATCCACTATCACACCGGCCCACGGTGAAATTACAAGGACAGGTACCGCTGAAGCAAATGCAACCAGACCCAACGTCAGCTCTGAGTGACCAATTTGGTAGACCACCCAGGCCTGTGCAATGATCTGCATCCAGGTCCCGACATTTGAAACAAGTTGTCCAGCAAAATACAATTGAAAATTACGATGTTTTAATGCAGAAAAAGTCGGGCTTGAAGCCAGGCGATTTTGGCCAGCAGAATTCTCGATCAATTTACTAGATCCCGATACAGGTTCTTCCATTAAGTAGACATCTCCTGAGATTTCTCTTCCGTAATTGAATGGTTTCCTCTTGTTTCAAAGAGCGGGTGAAGCAATTGCATCGCCTGCTGAATAGTCTTGAGTTCATCATCTGAAAGGCATATTAATACAGCCATCAAGTCATCTTGAGCGCTGGCGCGAGCCGAATTCACAATCGACTCACCGGTTCCAGTCAATCCAAGGATTAGCCTGCGGCGATCAATACTAGACTCATGACGATTGACAAGTTCTTGCTTCACCAACCCATCCACCAGTTTTGAGACGGATGGCAAAGTGAGGCCCAGGAAATCTGCGAGTTCGGTCAGAGAAGAATCCGTGTTGCTTTGAATGAACCTCAGCGTTCGAAACTGAGGAATAGTGATATTAGCGCCATGACCATGTCGCATTTTTGTTCGGATTGATTGGAGAATTTGGGGAACCGTCTCCATTAGTTCGCGTGCACAAGCATTTAACAGGTTAGACATAATTGCTTAGCCTTTCTAATTATTAGCCACCGACATTATACACCAAATAATTTTTCTCATGGCAGACGAAGAAAAATATGAAAATCTGAGTGCCTTCTAAACCAGCAAGCTTACTTTCCCCCTATCTCTGCTTTCTGCAACTCCACCAGCCGCCTTCTCCAAATCATTGGTATTCGGCTGGCAGTAGCTTGGCGGCAGCTAACGACAGCCCCAAAAAAGAAAGTGGTTGGCAACCCGAAGTTTGGAAGGTAAAATAATGCAGCCAATTAATTAAAAACATTCCTGAAGAACCGATGAGTAACCACAAATGAGCAAGAAAACCAAGAAAGATAAGAAGACCCGTCCGCAACCGAAACCCAACCGGCAAATCTCCAATTCGATGATCAAAACGATGAAGCTGCTTGGCCCACGTTACTATCTGCAACATGCCCGCGAGTATCCGATTTTTGGTTGTTGGATCATGGGAGGCTGGTACGAGACAGGCATCACACCGGTCGTGGTGGCGCGTGAGCAGGAGCCTGGTAAAGTTATGTTCGCAAATTACATGGTAGATCTAACCTGCCTGGGGATCAAGGATGCATATACCCGAACAGATATTCCCCTCTCCAAATTCGAGCGCGTATTAACCGAGATGTGCAATGATGAGCCGGAAAAATGTTCAGTTGAACTGGCGCACGAGGTGATCTATGGCGCTCTCGAATTCGCTGAACACTATGGTTTCAAACCGCATCCCGATTTTAAAGCGCAGATGGCTGACTTGATGCTCGACGCGCCGGAGGCCCATCCTCGAGTGGATCATGTTGCTTTTGGCAGGGATGGCAAGCCATACTATATTTCCGGGCCTTATGATGATGAACGCAGAAGTAAGTTCATCCTGGATACTCTGAACCGCACAGCCGGGCAAGGGAATTTCAACTTTCTCGTTAACCTGAGCAAAATGCCAGACATTTTCGATGATGTTCCGCAGAATGAATAATGGGTAGGCCTATTCATCCTACCGGCATACTTATGAAGGAAAAATATGGCTAAGAGCGAACATTGCCAGTGCAAATCGCGCGCAGCATGTCATAATAAGCGCTGCGCCTGCTTAAAAAACGGAGAACCCTGTGATGAGAGCTGTGGTTGTGCGCAGTGTGATAACCCGCTCAATAGCGTGAATACTGAAAACATGACCGATTGCGCCATCCAAAATATCGATAAATACAAAGCCCTAACCGCTAAGGACTTGGCCAGCGTTCACGAATTGCCTTGTAAACACCAGATGGTGACTCTCGAACAATTGATGAACAAATTTGATTGCCAGAAATGCGGAGATGCGTACTGGTATTCCTTTTGCTGGGATGATATAGTCCAGGAGAGCTGTACCTGGCATTGTAAAATTTGTGGGCAATGCCAGGACTGGCGAGTTTGGCATTGCGAAAATTGTAACAAATGTACATACGGAACTTCTTTGCCGTGTGAACATTGTGGAAATGAAGCAAATGAATCGGATCAAGAATTAAAAGACCTCCTAAAGAATATTGAGGCCGGATGGCCCTCCCCAAAAAAGAACTAGATTTAGCATTCTGATTAAATAGTTTTGTCTGACATATACCGAGAAAAATGCCCTGAGCCAGTCAACCTACCAATTAATACGCAATCAAATTGAATATTCGCAATACCGTATTTCTTGCTATCCGGGATTGGGCCAGAGGTTTGCCCAACGATATTCTAGTTTGGAAAGTTGGTGGATGGATTGTTTTGCGGAACGGGTATCGCCAGTTACCTTTGGCTGCTTGACCGCCTTATAACTCAATTGAAACGCACCCAAATGAGTTATATAGTGTTTTGACTTAAATATGTTCTGTCTTTTTAATTTGCATAAATCACTCATTATTGGAGTATTCTAGTCCAATAATGTTGGCAACATCCCCTTCCCTATTAGAAAAGAGTATACATGACAATACCTGATTTACCCTCACCTCGCCTCGCCACGCCGATTGCTATCGTTGGCTTATCGGCGATTTTTGCCAAAGCAGCCAATTTGCAGGAATACTGGGACAATATCGTTAAAAAGATCGATGCCATTACTGATATTCCCATCTCCCGATGGAAAATTGATGACTATTACAATGCCGATCCCGGCCAGCCAGATAAAACCTACTGTAAGCGCGGCGGGTTCATCCCGGATATCGCTTTTGACCCGCTCGAATTTGGCCTGCCGCCGAATATACTCGAACTAACAGATGTTTCCCAACTGCTCGCGCTGGTGGTGGCCAAACAGGCGTTGGAAGACGCCGGATACGGCTCAGCCAGCGAACTAGTCCGCCAACGAACCGGGGTGATCCTGGGGATTGGCGGTGGGCAAAAGCTGATTACACCGCTCACTTCCCGGCTCCAATACCCAGTTTGGGAAAAAGTCCTGCGCAGCCTGGGGCTGAGCGAAGAAATAGTCCAGACCGCTACCGAGCGGATGAAGCTGGCTTACATCCCCTGGGAAGAAAATTCTTTCCCTGGTATGCTGGGGAATGTCATTTCGGGGCGCGTTGCCAACCGGCTAGACCTGGGCGGCGTGAACTGCGTGGTCGACGCTGCCTGCGCCAGTTCCCTAAGCGCGCTTCAGATGGCGGTCAGCGAACTAACTTCGGGCCGAACCGATATGATGTTAACTGGTGGGGTGGATACCGACAACTCCATCTTTATGTACATGAGCTTCAGCAAAACCCCGGCTTTCTCAAGAAAAAATGAGATAAAGCCTTTTGATGCAGAATCGGACGGAATGATGATCGGTGAGGGGCTGGGGATGCTGGTACTCAAGCGTCTAGCCGATGCGGAGCACGATGGTGACCGAATTTACGCGGTGATCAAGGGACTGGGCGCTTCGAGCGACGGTCGCTATAAAAGCATTTATGCGCCGAATTCTGCGGGACAAGCGCTGGCGCTTGAGCGGGCCTATGCTTCGGCGGGATTTGCTCCGGCAACAGTAGGTCTGATTGAAGCGCACGGCACCGGAACGGTGGCGGGAGATCTGTGCGAAGTGACCACACTCAACAAAGTCTTCAATCAGGACAATCCACAACGCCAGCATATTGCTCTGGGCAGTGTCAAATCTCAGATTGGACACACCAAGGCCGCGGCGGGCACGGCAAGCATGATTAAAGTAGCGCTGGCCCTACATCACAAGATCCTGCCGCCTACGATCAACGTCCAGCAACCGCACCCACAGCTTGATATGGAAAATTCACCATTTTATCTGAACACGGAAACTCGTCCCTGGATCCGTGGATCGCATCCGCGCCGGGCCGGCGTGAGTGCCTTTGGATTTGGTGGCACAAACTTCCACGTTGTGTTGGAAGAATATGAACCCGAACAGCGCACGCCCTACCGCCGCCATCGTCACGCACAGACCCTCGTGCTCCATGCACCCACGCCCGAGAGCCTTCGCGCCCAAGCCCTGAATCTAATTACACAGCTTCATGCCACCGAAGCCGAACACCACTACGCGCGCGCCTTGGCCGAAAGCAACAAGATCGGAAGAGCGTCGTGTAGGGAAAGAGTGTTCAGAGCCGTGT
>CAZLJB010000357.1:0-4329 GCA_964559195.1 uncultured Anaerolinea sp.
CTGCCTGGAGTCTGACAGTCTTCAATGCATCATCCTCCCAATATACACTATCCGTCATGTCGATTATCGCCCTGATCTTTGTCCCAATCGTCCTGGCTTACCAGGGCTGGACATATTACATGTTCCGAAAGCGTATTACAACCGACAAGAAAAGCCTGGTTTACTAAACAGACTGAAGTGGCAGGGCAAAACAGGAACCAGGTTTTGTCCTGCCACCCATGCACCCCCAAACATAGCCCATATCTGATAGCTGCTGAGATATAAGTCTGCGTGGGAATTATCTTTGTTACACCAACCTGCCATTTGTCCTATGATTGTCATACGATCTGGATTTCCCGTTGACTTTGAGTCCGAATCGTCATATACTTTTCACTATAGAGGTTATCCACTCATGCGCTTTTATCGGACATACTCAGGTAGAAAATTTTGAAAGGCACGCGCCTGTCTGCGTGCCTTTTTCATTTCTCTGGAAAAGGAGAGTAAAAAATGGATTATGGGATGATCGGAAAGATCGAAAAAGCCAAGCGTTATGCCGAGGATCGAAAGAGATTTCGCTTCAATAAATTTGACGTAACTTTCCACGGCGATAACAATGACCACCATGTTAGCTTTGAAAATACTGGTTTTAGCTGTGATTGCGAGTTTTTTCTCACTCACCAACGCTGCGGTCACACAATGGCCCTCGAAATTTTGCTTAAAGATATGATACCTGCTTCAGAACAAGTCTAAGATTCGAATATTCAAGTAAGCTCTTTGGCCCTGAAGGATCTAAAAACCTTCAGGGCCTTACTTCTCAGGTACAATATCTACATGTCTGTGAAAATTTCTCGTCGTGATTTTTTAAAAATAGCTGGGGGAACCCTGGGCAGCACTGCATTATTTCCCTTACTGCCACCGCTGGATGAATTTGCAAATGGAACCATTATTCGTATCACCAGCAGTGGTGTTGAAGACAAGGGCATCCCAATTTACAGCGAGCCGACTGATCAGAGCAATATTGTCAGGATGGTCTTTCAGGACAACCTGATGAACGTTTATGAAGAAGTCAACTCCGGCACGCCAGGCTACAATCCAATTTGGTATCGAGTCTGGGGCGGATATGTTCATCGCGCACGCACACAGAAAGTTCAATACATCTTCAACGCAATCGAACAATCCATTCGGGAAAATGGTCAGCTGGCCGAAGTGACCGTCCCGTTCACCCGGGCCATCCGGCTGGTTGGCAAAGATTGGCAGCCACTCAACAACCTGTATTTCAACAGCGTCCATTGGGTAAAAGGGGTCGATGCCGGGCCCAACGGCCTGCCATGGTATCGAGTTCTGGATGAATTGACCGATATCACCTACAACGTGCCGGCCACCCATCTTCGACTAGTCCCGGATACTGAACTGGAGCCGATTTCGCCAAATATACCATTTGAAAAAAAGCGCATCGAAGTTTCCCTGGCAACCCAAAGATTGACTTGCTTTGAATTCGATCAGGCGGTCTTTACCACCTTTATCTCGTCTGGACGATTAAATAGCAATCCGGGCTCCAATGGCATACCTACCCGTACCCCGGCTGGTAAGTTTTATATCAGTGTAAAAATGCCATCCAAGCACATGGGCAGCGGTGACCTGGCCCAGGCTGCTGATATCCATGCTTACCAACTACCTGGTGTACCCTGGACTTCATTCATACAATTCCAGAACAGACCGTTCCAGGGGCATGCCTTCCATGGCACCTATTGGCATGATAATTTCGGCGTACCCATGAGCAGCGGTTGTATTAATATGCGGACCGAAGAAGCCAAATGGCTATTTAGATGGTGCTTACCACTCGCCCCTGCAGACCAGATTGATCCCCGAACCCTGGATAAAAAGGGGTACGGAACAGCTGGCGTAATCACTATTTAATATGCCGTTTCTAAACTGGACAGGAAAATCCATCCTTCCCGTAGAGCCTGCTTTGCTTAAATTGGACTCTGTCATAATTCCAAACGCGACAGACCACTCAAACAACCCTCCGCACAATCAATTACTACTGGGCGACAACCTTTCCATTATGGCAGCACTCCTGCCGGAGTATGAGGGTCGTGTAAATTTGATTTACGTCGACCCGCCTTTTTTTACGAACCGGCATTTTACAGCCCGCGTCGGGCGTGGTGAAGATTCACGCAAACCGCGCGAATGGCAGCTGGCCACTGGTTATGCTGACCGGTGGGAAAACCTGGATGCCTACATCGATTTTTTATACCAGCGGCTGGTGTTAATGGTGCGCCTGTTGGCCGAGGGTGGCACGATCTATGTACACCTGGATTGGCATGCTGATTCTTATGCCCGCCTGTTGTTGGATGAACTTCTCGGGGCCGAAAATTTTCTCAATGAAATTATCTGGACCTACCACGGCCCTTCCCCCATTCGTTCCGCCTTCAACCGCAAACACGATACCATCCTGGTCTATACCAAAGGCCCAAAACATACTTTTAATGCTGATGCAGTTCGGGTTCCCTATAACGAGGCCACGGTTAAAACCTTTGCTTCCTCACCCAAAGCCGGATTTGGCAAAGTACCGAATCTGCTGCGTGGGAAAGTACCCGAAGATTGGTGGTACTTTCCGGTTGTAGCACGCCTCCACAATGAGAGAACCGGATACCCGACTCAAAAACCGGAGGTTCTGTTGGAACGCATTATCCTGGCCTCATCAAACCCTGGCGACCTGGTGGCAGATTTTTTCTGCGGTTCTGGTACCACTCCATTGGTAGCCGCCCGGCACGGACGTCATTTCCTGGCAACCGATGCCACATTTCGCGCACTCCATACCACCCGCGAACGCTTATTAAGAGCAGGCAGCGCATCCTTTGCAATCCATTTATCCCAACCTGGTATTCCAGATCTTAAAAACCCGCCAACTTTCTCTTTTGAACGCTTTCAGGATGAAATCCGGTTAACTAGCCAGGAAACTCCGGATTATTGGGAAATTGATGTCAATTGGAATGGGTCTATTTTTCAAAGCACTTACCAGGCTGTTTTGCCGCTTCGTTCAGGTGAAATTGCCAGGACAATATCACTTCCAGACTCGACCCGGGGCAACAAAATATGCATCCGGGCTGTAACAGAAGGTGGTATTCAGCAATTCATACTGACATAAAAAAACTGGTGGAGATATCTCACCAGTTTTTTTATGTTTTATAAACCCATTTACCCGGACTCATCATCATCCGAAAAACATACTCAAAGCTTACACATCCAGGCGGTAACCTACTCCACGGACAGTGTGAAGAAAACGAGGATGGTTTGGATCCATTTCAATCGCACGGCGCAACCAGGAAATATGCACATCCAGGGTACGGGTGTCGCCTGTGTAATTTGTTTCCCAAACCTGTTTAAAAAGATCTTCGCGCCCAATGACTTCGCCGCGATGTTGCAACAAAACCTGCAACAAATTTGCAAGTCTGGGCGTCAGCCTGGCATTTTTACTTAAACATTTGACACGGCGATGTTCTGTATCCAGGCGGATTGGACCAGCATGAATAATGTTGGCACCATCACCGGGTAGAAGAGGTTTAATCCGGTTAACCAATTTCTGAACAGTAAACGGAAGGTATAGTACAACATCAGCAGCAGTTTTATCCACCACTTTATCAGTTTCCTGGATTAGTACAATAGGCAAATGTTCATCTTGTTTTTCACGCAAAGACTGGCAAATACGTATGCCAGTCGAACCAAGCGAAGCTGCATTGACCACAACGAGATCTGGGCCAATTTCCAACAAACGAGCTAATGCCTCAGCACCATTTCCGACTGCAGATACATCAAAATCTTTTTTTTGCAGCAAGGATGCAAAAGTAGGTCTGTCAGCCTTTTTTCCTTCGACAAGTAAAATAATCGCTTTGGTCATGTTCCTCATTACCTTTAATAAACTGGCTGAAAAATTCATCCCCCAATAAGGGATAATACATGTATCCAGCCCATAAAAATATTATACACCAATCTTAAATAAGAAGAATACCTTAAAGTACTAATTTAAAGAATATGTTAAAGACAGTTCTTAACAATTACGTTAGGATGTATCCGAACAAGAGTCTTTCAGCCCTGACGGGAATATCTATGGGGCGCAATTCTACCCTTCTCCTGACGGCAATCTGGGAATTTGGACAGTTGTTCTCATTTCTAACTGAAATTTTCGTACGATAAAACCATACCTGGGTTGCTGCGAAATTGACGATGATATTGACTCGCCCAAAAGCTTCTGGTAAAATAATTATTCGGGAGCGTTGTACCCTTCGCTCAACTTCATACTGCCTGATACGCAGTAATTTTTTCGCCAGAAAGGGCTTAAAGCATCAT
>CAZLJB010000358.1:0-4322 GCA_964559195.1 uncultured Anaerolinea sp.
CCAGGCGATTACCAGCCTATATACCTTTTTAAAAACCAGGGGCATTGCCAATATCGCTTATTTGGGCTGGGATAATATTAAATTATCCAGTATCCGGGAACGTGAGAATATTTTCCTCGAACTGAGGCAGCCTGCTGACCTGCTTTTTCATATTCCCTGGGCTGATAAAACCCACCTGCCAGCTCACCTGGATAAGTTCGTTCAGGATAATCTGGGGCTACAGTCTTTTCCGGATGGGTTGATCTGTGCAGACGGGGAGCTGGGTCTGGCCTTGAAAAAAGCGATCCTGGGGCGCGGCCCTACCCAAAAAACGGTTGTCGCGATCGATGACCCGCCTGCCGCCGCAGAGCTGGACATGAATGTCTACGCCCAACCATTTGATGAGCTGGCGCAGCAAGTTTACCAATGTTTGTGGGAACAAAACCTGCAGGCGGATCAATGGAAGGCTTCGGTCAGGTTTGTTAAAGGAAATTTCATAGAACGCTGAAACAAGGACTGGATTAGATATGGGAAATAGTCGTTCGATTGGTTTGGATATCGGCACCACCAGCCTGTGCGCAATAGTTATAGATGGCAAAAGCGGAGATTTGATTGAAACGCTGACCATCCCTAACAATTCCGCCCTCAAAAGCGATCAAGCCTGGGAACAAACCCAGGACCCGCAAATAATAATTGCAAATGTTGAACAAATTGTCGGTCAACTGGAAGAAAAACATGGCCCGATTGCCTGCATTGGATTGACCGGTCAGATGCACGGGATTGTCTACCTGGACAGCCAGGGCCAGGCGGTCAGCCCACTCTATACCTGGCAGGATGGCCGCGGGAATCTTGAAACCCGGGATGGGTTGAGCTACGCAGCCTATCTATCCCGGGCCACCGGCTATAAGCTCGCCAGCGGGTTTGGCGCTGTGACCCATTTTTACAATTCGGTCAACGGGCTGGTGCCCGCCTCGGCCAGGCTGATTTCTACCATCTATGACTATGCCGGGATGAAGCTGGCCGGGTCTCACAGCCCACGGCTCCACCCCAGCAGCGCGGCCAGCCTGGGCTGTTTTGATATCCAGGCCAATCAATTTGATCGGCAGGCCCTGCTCGCAGCAGGTCTTGATGAAGCCTTTTTCCCCGCCGTCAGCCAGGGCATGGAAATCATCGGGAAGACCCGCTCAAATACCCCAATCGCCATCAGCATTGGGGATAACCAGGCCAGCTTTGCCGGGTCCGTCAATCACAGCGCAGATTGTTTGCTGGTCAATATCGGTACATCCGGGCAAATTTCCCAGTTTAGTGATCAATATATTCATAATTCTCCGATTGAAATCCGGCCATTTTCGGAAAATGGGTATCTGATGGTAGGCGCTTCTCTGTGCGGCGGCAAATCCTACGCCCTGCTGGAAAATTTTTTCCGCGCAGTTGTACAAATGGCCACCGGCCAGACGGCCTCCACGCTCTACGAGCTGATGAACGAGCTGGCCAGTGACTACCCCGCCCAGGAGCATAGGCTGGAGGTTGCCACCCAGTTTTGCGGCACCCGCCAAAACCCCGGACAGCGGGCCTCGATCAGCAACCTGGGGCTGGATAACTTTACCCCGGCCCATTTCATCGTGGGTGTGCTGGAAGGGGTGGCCAGGGAACTGCATGATTTATATGAAACCATGCAGGCCGGGGCACCCAGCCAACCCAAAAGGCTGGTGGGCTCGGGAAATGCGCTGCGCCTGTGCCAGCCTTTGCAAAGGATGGTTTCGGAGCTGTTCGGCATGCCGCTTAACATTCCCCGCTATAAGGAAGAAGCCGCCTGCGGCGCGGCGCTTTTTGCCCTGGCCGCCGCTGGCTATAAAAATAGCCTGGCAGAGGCCCAGGCCTTGCTGAAATACGAATAAACGGGTCACGCCCACCTGGGATGGCAGACTGGCGAGCGTGGAGATGAATTACAAAGTCAAACCTGTCGGGCTCAACCCGCCATGCAGCGCATTAATTCTGTATAATATCAGGGTAGCGCACTTTGAATTTTCCGGAGGATTTCCCGTATGTCTAAAAAGGTCTTTGTCAGTGGCTGCTTCGATTTGCTGCACAGTGGTCACGTGGCTTTTTTTCAAGAGGCCGCCAAGTATGGTGACCTGTATGTGGCGATAGGTTCAGACCGCACCGTTTTTGAGCTCAAGAACCGCCCGACCGTAAACAATGAAAATGAACGCAAGTATATGATCAAGGCCCTCGCCAACGTCAAGGATGTGCTGATCGCAAAAGGTTCAGGGATGCTGGATTTTGTGGGAGAATTGAAGGAAATCCAACCGGACTATTTTGTGGTCAATGAAGATGGCAACCTGCTGGAAAAGAAAAAGCTGTGTGATGAATTGGGGATCGAATACGTTGTATTAAAACGCGATCCGCACCCCGGTCTTTCGCCACGTTCCACCACCGCCCTGCGCGGCATGAGCACCATCCCCTACCGGATCGACATTGCCGGCGGCTGGTTGGACCAACCCTTTGTATCCCAATACCACCCGGGGCCGGTGCTGACCATCTCCATCCACCCAACGATTGAGTTCAATCAGCGCAGCGGCATGGCCTCCAGCACCCGGGCTTCAGCCGTGGAGATATGGGGCGCGCGCCTGCCTTCGGATAACGTGGAAAAGCTGGCCAAAATGTTGTTCTCCTACGATAACCCGCCCGGAACCAAGGAAATATCCGGCTCACAGGATTCGATCGGGATCATTTTCCCGGGTCTGGCCAGGGCCGACTATGATGGCAAGTATTGGCCCACCCAGATTACTTCCGTGCAGGATGAAAATATCCTGAGCTTTATTGAAAATTCACTTTACCTGATCCCGCTCAGCCCGCGTCCATCCGGTTTCCATGTGCTGGAAAATACGAATATCACCCTACAGGGCGCCAGGGATCTGGCCGGCGCCGCCATCTCAGGCTGGCAGGCCATCCTGGCACAGGATGTCAGGGGCTTTGGCCTGAGCGTACGCGCCAGCTTCGATGCCCAGGTCGCCATGTTCCCCAACATGCTGACCGATACCATGCTGGAGTTGATCGATATTTACCATGAGCGCGCCCTGGGCTGGAAGGTCTCCGGTGCAGGCGGCGGAGGTTACCTGATCCTGGTATCCGACCAACCAATCGAGAATGCAGTCCGCATCAGCGTCAGGCGCCAGAGCGATTAAGGTACCGGTAGCGTTTTCACCTGACAGCAGGCCTACTCGCAAATAATTTTGCGGGTAGGCCTGCTGTTCTCATTTTGAACGGAAATATATGGAAGGGAAAAACCACTTACGCTAGAACTATCCTGAGAATTGCTGCAAGTGAGCCTGTTTTCAGGCGATTTTGTGGTATGATTGCATATATGGTATCGATACCATATATGCAGACGACAAAACGAGCCATGTTATGACCACCATCCATGATGTTGCCAAACGAGCCGGAGTTGCCTCGATCACCGCTTCACGCGTGATCAATAACTCCGGATATGCCAGCAAAGCAGTGCGGGAACGCGTGCTGGAAGCTGCCAGTGAAATGGGCTACGTTCCCAACCGGCTGGCCAGCAGCTTGCGTTCCAGGCGCACGAATGTGCTGGCGCTGGTGCTGACCGATATCACCAACCCGTTTTTCACGGTGGCGGCGCGCGGCGTGGAAGATGTTGCCAACCAGGCCGGTTATACAGTCATTTTTTGCAATACGGACGAAGACAAAAACAAAGAAAGAAAATATGTCGAGATCCTGATGCAAAACCGCGTCGATGGGGTGGTGTTGGTGCCCAGCGATTCAGAATCAGGCTCGGTTGAGACCCTGCAGCAAAATGGGGTGCCAGTGGTGGTGATGGACCGGCACATCCCCAGCCAGACGGTTGACCAGGTGCGCTGTGATTCAATCGGCGGCGCGCGCGAACTGACCCGGCTGTTAACGTCGCTCGGTCACCAACGGATTGGCCTGTTGAATGGGCCGCAGAATGTCTCCACCGCCGCCGACCGGCTGACCGGCTTTAACCAGGCCTTGCAGGAAGCCAACCCAACGATATTCGCCCAGCGCGTGGTCATCTCCGGGCACTTCACCCGCGCCAGCGGCTACGCGATGGCCAACCAGATGCTGCAAATCTCAGCACGTCCCACCGCCCTGCTGGCGGGCAACAACTTCATCGCGCTGGGCGCCCTGCAAGCCCTTGAAGAAGCTCATTTGCGTGTACCCGAAGACATGGCCGTGGTGGCCTTTGACGATCTACCCGAAGCGCTGGTGGTTTCACCTTTTCTGACCGCCGCCGCACAGCCAGTCTACGAAATGGCCGCCAGGGCGGCCGAAATCCTGATCCGGCGCCTGGCAAACAA
>CAZLJB010000359.1:0-4287 GCA_964559195.1 uncultured Anaerolinea sp.
AGATAGCTTCAGGTGACTGGAGTTCAGACGTGTGCTCTTCCGATCTGATAGTGCAGAAGCGCAAAATGCGCTCGGCCTGACCCAACAAAAATTTGGCGATGAAAACCTGCAAGGCGCCTGGCGCGGCATCGGCGAGATCATGCTTAAGCTGGAAGGAAAAACTGCATCCCAACCCGACATTGAAAAATATAACGCTGATCTGCTCGGGCGAAGCGATGGCGGCACCCTGCTTTGTGAATTTATGCCTATTCCCCTGCCCGCCAACGGAGAATGGCCTTACGAAAAGACCATCCCTCAATACAGCACCCGGGAAGCATATTATTCCGAGGTCAGAGCAATGCGGATGGAATTAATCAACTCATTAATCAGCCAGCACGTCCCTAAAATTATCATTGCTTATGGGCAATCCAATTGGCCGGATTACCAGGAATTGTTCCATGATTACAAGCTGACACCCAACGGACCTTTTTTACTCGGTTGGGATGCCAATACGGTTGCGGTTCTCTGCGACCATTTTTCAATGGATGCGATGAATGGAAAGTTCGATGAACTAGTCGCCCTGATTCTTGAAAACAGCCTGAGCATTGAAACTGACAAACCAACCGGCCCAATCCCGCTTTCAAAAGCTGAACTCGCCAATCAAAAAAAAGAAGCCGCAAAAAAAGTCTCGGCTGCCAAGCGAAAGCCATCCGCCCAACACAACGCATCCGACCCATACTGCGTCTGCGCTTACTGCCTGGGTTACGAAAATTCCTAAATATTCTACCTCATTTTGGTTACACCACGCCTATCTCAAAAAAAGCTGGCACAGTTCAATAATTTAACATTTCTTCCAGACCCTTTTTTACGGATGCCCACTCGTTATCCAAAATGCTGAAATAGACAGAATGACGGAATACGCCATCATCGAGAATCATATGGTTCCTGAGTGTGCCTTCATGTACGGCACCAATTCGTTCAATTGCTTTCAATGAGCGCTCATTACGTGAATCAGCCTTTAGTTGAACCCGTATACATCCCAGGGTTTCAAAAGCATGCCGCAACAACAGGTATTTCGATTCGGTATTGACCGGTGTGCGCTGAAAATCGCGACCATACCAGGTACCGCCTATCTCCAAACCCCGGTGAGCCGCGCGAATTTCCAGATACCGGGTGGCACCTGCTAACCTTCCGGATTCGAGATGACGGACTACAAATGGCTGATCATTACCGGTCGCCTTTCTGTCCAATATATCCAGAACCCAAGCCAACATCTTTTCTTCTGAGTTTACATTTCCATAAAGCATGTAGCGCCAGATGGATGGATCATTCGCAACCAGGCTCAAGCCAGGTACATGCGCTTCACTGAGTGGTTCCAGACTCACATACTTCCCTTTCAAAACAACTGGTTCAACGTTCATTAGCCTGCCTCAAGATGGGTGGCATATAATACTTCAATTTTCTGAGCCCGAAAATTAAATATTTCTATTAATCGACGGCCAATCCAAATTTTATTGATCAAATCACCCAGCGGACCAAACCCAATATCATAAGTGACATGATCTAGCATGCGCGTTCCACCTGGAACTGCCTCAAATTTGTGTTGGTGAAACCAGAAGCGATAAGGTCCAATTCGCTGCTCATCCACAAATAATTGCTGTTCGCGCACATGCCGGATTTCCGTTAACCACAATGAGCGCAACCCCCGAATAAACTCCACCCGGTATTCAATGATCTGACCAGCAAACATTCGCTCAATCGGATGCGTAACAATCGTAAATTTCATATTATCCGGCGTTAATTCATCTAGGTTTCGTGGATCACAAAAATAATCCCAGACCTGTTCAAGCGGAGCTGGAATAAACTGGTCTCGAG
Organism: uncultured Anaerolinea sp.; assembly: GCA_964559195.1. GTDB lineage: Bacteria > Chloroflexota > Anaerolineae > Anaerolineales > Villigracilaceae > UBA5195. The sequence goes on from CAZLJB010000359.1 coordinate 1,855, forward strand.
AAAGATAATGGATACTCATAGATGATCCTGTGTCGGTAGATATGGCATTCCCGGCCCGGTCAATCCCAGGTATTCAGCCAGGGCCGCGCGCATGGCTATACGGTCATCCCAGGGATATTCGGTATTTCCAAAACACATGGATTGCTCGTGGCCTTTTCCGCATGAAATCACAATATCACCTGGTTTGGCCAATTTCAGCGCCTGGCGCATAGCCTCGCCTCGATCCGGCACCCGCCAAAACGACTGCCCCTCCACCCCACCTTTTTCACGAGCGCCACCAGCCATCTCATCCAATATCCCAGAAAGGGATTCGGTGCGAGGATCCTCTGCCGTCAAAATACTGATATCGGCCAGCTCGGCTGAGACTTCAGCCATCATGCGGCGCTTTTGCCTATCACGCAGACCAGCCGAACCAAATACTGCAATTAGTCGAGCATTGCCATGGCTAGAAGTCACACCTTTTAGCATCTGGCGGGCTGTCTCAAGCGAGACTTTAAGCGCATTGGGAGTATGGGCAAAATCGACAATCGCAGTAAAGTTTTGTCCTAAATCAATGCGTTCCATGCGCCCAGGAACACCAGACAGGTTGGCAATTCCCCGCGAAATAAGCTCTGGCTCAATTCCCAGACCGACCCAGGCTGCCGATATGGCGGCCAGGCAATTAGAGATATTAAAGTCCCCAAACAGGTGGGTCTTAACCTCAAATCGGAACCCATTGCGACAGACCGAAAAACAGATCCCATCTGCCGTCTGATTGATTTGTTCAGCCCGTAGATCAGCTAATTTAGACAATCCATAGCTGATGGTAGGCGTTTGGGTAATGCGGTTGAGGTAATCGTAGGAGGCATCGTCTCGATTAAGAACCCCCAAACCAATTGTGCCGGAAGCCTTGGGATGAGTTTCCACCAGGCTTGTAAATAAACGAGCCTTGGCAGCCCGATAGTTTTCATACGAACCATGATAATCAAGATGTTCATGGGTGATGTTGGTAACCACTCCAATATCAAATTCGCAGGCATCCACGCGGTATTGAGCCCAACCATGTGAGGTGGTTTCAAGAATAACATGGCTTATGCCTGCTTCAAACATGCGTGCCAGGTAACCCTGAACTTCTGGCGCATCTGGCGTGGTAACGTGAAAACCCGTATCGAGAACCTCGTCTCCAATCACCGCATTGACGGTGGAAATCATGCCCGTCTTATAACCTGCCGCAATTAATATCTGGTAGAGAATATTGCTGGTTGTCGTCTTCCCGTCCGTTCCGGTTACGCCAATCATGGTCATTTTTCGAGCGGGATGGTCATAAAATGCCGCCGCCAGGTGGGCTAATGATTTCCGCGAATTTTCCACATAAAAATACGGAACCTGCAAACCAGAGACTGGCTGATCGCCCACCACAGCGACAGCGCCCGAGGAAACCGCAGCCTGGATGTATTGATGACCATCCAGCTTGTCTCCGCTCATGGCAACGAACAGCCCACCAGGCCGCACCTGGCGTGAATCAGCCGTGATCGAGCTAATCAACGGATCTTCGTCATGGCCTGGCATGATTAGGCCCGGGATTTCAGAAATTAATTGGGATAATAAAGAAGTGGCCATCTTTAAATATTACCGTAAATAATAAAGACCCGACAGGTTCATATGAACCTGCCAGGTCTTCGGATTGAAAAATAGCTTAGCGCAGGTTGGTACGTAATCCTTCAAGTTTTCCGGAGACGGAACCATCCAGAACTTTGTCACCGACTTTGATGACCAGCCCGCCAAGGATAGCAGGATCAACGCGGAAAGCCACGGCCTGTGCACCGGTCTTTTCCAGGAGATCCTTCTTGACAGTATCCTGTTCACCCGAGGTGAGCGGCAGGGCGCTGGTAACTTCGGCAGAAGTGCCAGAGAGCTTGGTGTCTTCCATCATGACGATCTTGCCAGATTTTACGCCTGAGAAAAATTCCTCAATCAGAGCGCGCTGACGCTTATCATCAAGAGCTTCACCAACCAGCTTTTGGGTGGCGGAAATGGCCAAAGCTGCCACCTGTCCGCGCAGATCACCAAGAATCCGGTTGCGCTCTTCCTCAACCCCAGCCAGGGCTTTGTCACGAGCCTTGCCAGCCTCAGCATCCGCAGCGGCCTTGACTTCACGGCCGACCAGTTCGGCTCGTTCAGTAGCTTCACGAACAACCTGGCTGGCTTTAGCCTGTGCATCGGCCAATATTTTCTGTGCTTCTTTTTCGGCGTTCGCGCGGGCTTCAGCAGCTACACGCGCGTCTTCCAGACCGTTGGCAATCGTCTCACGCCGTTTTTCAAGCATTGACGTGATGGGTGCGACGATCCATTTACTCACCACTACATAAACAATGATGAGGTTTACAATTTGTACCAGCAGAAACGATCCATTAATACCCAGTGCTTCCAAAGTAGCCTCCCAGTCTTCTTTTA
>CAZLJB010000360.1:0-4285 GCA_964559195.1 uncultured Anaerolinea sp.
GGTGAATTGTTTTACCAGTATATGAATGTGGAGGAAGACTTTATCAGGCAGTTGTTTTACCAGGGTGAAACCCAATTGGGCCGGGCTTTTGTAAATGAACCGATGCTGACCTCTGAAAATGCGGTTCACGTGCTGGATTATGAGCGGGCCAGCCAGGTGATTCAGACTGCCACACAGCGCGGGGTTGGAGTGTGCTACTGCCGGCATAAAATGTTGCATGTCGGAAAAAATTGCGACGCGCCGCTGGATATTTGTATGACCTTCAATGCCTCAGCCGAGTCGCTGACCCGGCACGGCTATGCCCGACCGGTGGATGTCAGTGAAGGCATGGATTTGCTCCAGCAGGCCTATGACCGGAACCTGGTCCAATTCGGGGAAAATGTGCGCGAAGGCGTCAATTTTATCTGTAATTGTTGTGGCTGCTGCTGCGAGGCCATGATTGCCGCGCGTAATTTCGGTTCCATGAACGCGATCCACACCTCCAACTTTCTACCGGTAGTGGCGGAAGAGCTCTGCAACGGCTGTGGAAAATGCGTGAATGTCTGCCCGGTCGAAGCCATGAGTCTGGTTTCGCAAAATGACCCCCATTCTCCAAAGATGAAAATGGCAAAGGTGGATGAAGATATTTGCCTGGGCTGTGGTGTCTGCGCGCGCGTCTGCACACGCAGCGGGTTGAGTCTGCGATCCCGCCCTGAGCGGGTCATCACTCCGCTCAATTCGGTGCATCGTTCGGTCATGATGGCGATCGAGCGTGGTGCTCTGCAGAACTTGTTTTTTGATAATCGTGTACTCTGGAACCATCGCGCCCTGGCAGCAGTTTTTGGCGTGATCCTGCGCCTGCCGCCGGTCAAGCAGGTCATGGCCAGCCAGCAGGTTAAATCGCGTTACATGGAATATCTGGTCACGCATATCAAGGTTTGAGTTTTTTTGACGGGCCTTCCGCGCACCAAAAAAACATCATCTTTTCTTTATTTGGCTTTGTTTTACAACCAGGAAAAGCACCCCAAATCCCTTGCGATAAACCCACCTTGAGAATTGCGGGGGCCAATCTCCAATCTTATTAATGCGGCAGCATTTCCTCAAAAATTCTGGAGAGGATATCGGCCATGCGCGCACGGCTGAAATGCTCTTCCAGGTAAGCCCGGCCATTCAATCCCAGCATTTTGGCATGCTGCCGGTCCGCTTCCAAAAATTGCAAGGCGTTGGCCATGTCCTGGGCATCCCCCGGGCGGGGAAAGACACCGCAGTCGGCATTCTCGACCACTTCCCGGATCACGCCTTCTATTGCCAGCACCACCGGACGACCGGCCGCCATGTAATCAAAGACCTTGTTCGGATAGGTGGTTTTATATTCTTCGAGTGGTTTAAGAATGGCGATGCAGGCCTGTGAACCAGCCAGGGCGGTCGCCATTTCAATTTTGGGCACGGATGGCAGAAACAGGATGTTGTTCAGCCCCAGATCGGCCGCCCGCTGCTGCAGCGCGGCCTTTTCTTTGCCATCGCCCAGCAGCACAAAGCGAAAGGCCGGGTTCTGCATCAGGATCTCTGCGCAATCCAACACAACATCCAGATCGTTTGAAATGCCATGCGCTCCGGCATACAGCACCACAAAATGATCTTCCAATTGGTGGGCTCGCCGGAAGTCCAATCCCTCGGACTGGGGTTCAAACATGTTTGGGTCAGCGCCGTTGGGTACCAGCTCGACTGATTTGGCCCCCCGGCTTTTGACATGTTCCAAATAACCTGGGCTGTTGACAATCATGTGGTCGGCATGCCGGTAAAGAAAGCCTTCCAGCCAGAACGAGAGCTTGATCAACAGCGGGCTTTTCAACACGCCAACCGCGATCGCAAAATCCGGCCACAGGTCGCGAACTTCGAACAGGAAGCGCGCCTTTTTAATGCGGGCCAGTATCCAGGCTGTCAGCCCCTGGAAAATCGGCGGGGATGTGCCCCACACGACCTGTACATTTTTAACTCCCAGACCGATAAAAAAGGATGAAAGCATGAAGGTGAAAAAAGCAAAGACCCGGTGCACGAAGGATTTGTGCAGGGCATTGTAGGTGTAGGCGCGCAGGATGGTGACACCTTCGGTCACTTCGGTCTGCCGGTGCGAAGAGGTACCGGTCAGGTAACTGACCGGGCTGGCAATCACGGTCACCTTGTGACCCTTTTGGACGAGATAACGAGCCAGCTCATGGTGCCGGGTTCCGCCGGCTTCGTCCAGGGCGGCAAAAGCCTGGTGGATCAGGAGAATATTCATTTTTGGATGAGTTGGTTCCGATTCTTCATGCGTGATAGGTGACCGGTCAGCTTGTCGTCGGAAAAATAAACTGGCTTGTGAAGCGAACTTCCAGCTTTGATTGTACTTCGATTGCCAGGGAAAGGGCCGGGATCTTCCGGTCATAACTGGGGGAAGACCAGCCGAAAACAGGCGACAGCAGCCCATCGCCGCACAGCAGTTGACCGGCGCGCAGCAAGCCAACCCGTCGAATGGGCTGGTTGGCAGCGATCAGCAGGCTGATCCAGCCATGCGGCGAGTGGATGCGTAGATTTGGATTGCTTTCCAGGTTTTCCAGTTCCCAATCCCAATCTGGCAGCAGCCAGTGCAGCCGGTAAAGTGGGGCAGCCTGCCCGGGCCGGGTGGAGGCCCAGGGCCGCAGTTCATCTTCCACCAGCCAGTGATCGGCTGATAGCAGCTTGAGGGTACGGGTCTGGCTGACCTTGAAGCGCGCATAGGCTGTGCTGCGGGCAGAAATCGCTTCCAGGCCAGCCTGCCTTGGGCAGGCTATAAATTCTGCCCTGGCCCAATCCAGGTATAAAAAGCGACTGGCGCGCGTCATTTGTTCCTGGCCATTCAGGCTGACGGTGTTATGCACCAGGGTCGATGTAAGCTGGTTATCCCAGGGAGGCGCGGCGCTGTACCGATAGGTGCCGGCATCCCGGGCGATGTTCAACCCCCGCCACCAGAGTTCGCAGTGCAGTTGATCGGCGTGGGAAGGGCGCGAAGTGTACCGGACGGCGCGTAAGGAAGCCCAGGTTTGCCTGGCGAAAAGATGCCCGGTAGCAGCGGGCCGTGCGCCTTCTTGATCTCCGGGCTCAAGACCAAACCAGAATGCCATTTCATCCCAGGCTCCGGGGCCAGGCAGATCTTTAGATGGTAAAAAGGCCAGGGCTGCGGCTCGCGCCAGCGGACGGTAATCTTCAAATTCAGCATTTGCGAAAGGAAAAACCAGGGCACCATCATTGGCACCCAGGTTGGGTAGCTGGCCGGAGATGGGGTCCAGCCGTGAGACCAGCCAGCCAGCGGCCAGACCCAGGTTTTCAAGGACGCTTGCCTGCCAAATAAGCTGGTCGGATGGGTCAATGGCACGCACCCACAACACGATCTGCAGCGCCAGGCGCTGGTAGTTGCTGGAGTGTTGGATGTACTCGCCGCTGGGGTCAATCTGGTGGGTAAGGCACCAGCCCAGCCATTTACGCCCGGTTTTTAACCAATACTCAGCCTGGGGGTGAGTGGGCAAAGCCAGCCCGGCTGTGTAAAGCGCAGCCGCTTCGCTCAACAGGTGATTGTTATTTTGGGAACGGGCGTAGAGCAGGGTGGCAGGGATGCGGGCGGCGTGTACTGCGACTGCGTTTGCCAGGGCCGCCAGGCGGGCAGGGTTGGAATGGCTGGAGCCGGCAAAGATCTGTGCAGCCCAGACCCAGGCCATTAAACGCAGCCCAACTTCCTGACTGGAGCGCCAGTTTTGGCCAAGGTAGGCCGGGTTGGCGCCCTGATAAGTTTCAAACAAGCGCCAGAAGGCGGCCGGGTAAGCTTCGTCTGCGCTGAGCAGATAAGCGCGCCCAAGCGTAAAGGTCCATCCAAAGCGAGCCGGCTCCCAGACCAGCTTGATATCATTTTCGGGCGAGGAACTTGCTCCACGGCCGGTTTCACAATCTGTCCAATGGATCAACTCGCCTGGCGGGGCAAGCTGCAGCGCGACGGGTGGGCCGCCGAACTGCCGAAAATTCCCGGCTGTGATTTCGTTGGCTTCATCCAGTAAAGCCTGCAGCCCATTCTGCCCCAGGCAGGCCAGCACTTTTTGTGGGTCTGGAGCTGGGAGAATGGGTTTGAGTTGCAAGCCGTCGATTGGTGCGGGCGGCAAAATGGCGCGCCGGTAATGGCCAGTCCGCAGCCCGATTTTATAGAGCGCGTTGAGACCTACCTGGGTAAGACCAAGCTGGTACAAGGCTTTGATGGAGATCGGAAGAGCGTCGTGTAGGGAAAGAGTGTTCAGAGCCGTGT
>CAZLJB010000361.1:0-4284 GCA_964559195.1 uncultured Anaerolinea sp.
GGTGATTGACAAAGTGCGTCACTTGGTGTATTTCTATGGGCTATTATGAGAATCGTTGTCAAAATAGGAACATCCTCACTGACCAACGGCACAAACCGGATTGCGCCGCCATTTTTAATTGAACTGGCCCGCCAGACGGCCGGCTTGATCAGCGGCGGGCACCAGGTTGTGCTGGTCTCCTCTGGCGCCATCGCCGCCGGGCGTGAAAAACTCAATTTTCCACAACTACCCAAAAATATACCGGCCAAACAAATGCTGGCAGCCATCGGGCAGCTGCGCCTGATGTCACTCTACGAACAAATCTTTGGCCTGTACGGCATACTGGTAGGACAGGTGCTGCTGACCCGCGCCGACCTTTCTGACCGGCGCCGTTACCTGAACGCGCGCAACACGCTGATGGCCATGCTGACGCAAAACCTGCTCCCGATCATCAACGAAAACGACACCGTCGCCACTGAGGAAATCCGGGTCGGTGACAATGATAATCTTTCGGCGCTGGTCGCCAACCTGATCGATGCCGATATCCTGATCCTGCTGACTGACCAGGAAGGCCTGTTCACCGCCGACCCGCGCAGCAACCCGGGCGCGGAGCTGGTAAAAACAGTCAGCGGGGATGAAATTCCCCAGGAACTTTGGCAAGCCGCGGGCGGCAGCAAAACCGGGCTGGGAACGGGTGGGATGACAACCAAGCTGCAAGCCGCCGACCTGGCCCGCAGATCAGGTACTACCTGTATCATTGCCAGCGGAAAAGAAACAGATATCCTGCTGCGGCTGGCCAGCGGAGAAAGAATCGGCACCCATTTTCCGGCAGTTGTGACCGCCATCGAAAGCCGCAAACGTTACATCATGTCGGCCCGGCGCGCGCCCGGCCAATTAAGCGTGGATGCCGGCGCCACCCAGGCCCTTAAGCGCGGCAGCAGCCTGCTGCCGATTGGCATGACCCACGTCAGCGGAAAATTTGAACGCGGCGATACAGTCCGGATTGTAGATGAAGACGGCCACGAAATAGCGCGCGGAATGGTCAACTATGCCAGCCGCGATCTGCTGCGAATCACCCGCCGCCGCTCTGATGAAATTGAAACAATCCTGGGTTACCAGTATGGCGAAGAAGTCATCCATCGCAATGACCTGGTGCTGATCTAAACCCCGGGCTCTGCCTGAAAATCAGCGGATTAGCCACCAGGCGCGCAAAAACCCAACCCGATCGACCGTATCCTTTATTCACGGCTGAGTGGATGGAAGAGCAAGACCAGATGCTTTTTGCAAACATAGAAAGGCTCAAACATGATCTTGAAAATTGCACAACAAGCCAGGGCCGCCTCCAAACTGCTGGCGCTGGCCAGCACCCAGGCCAAAAATAATGCACTGCTGGCGCTGGCGGAAGCGCTGGAAAATTCCAGCCCGGAGATTCTGGCCGCCAATGCCAGGGATGTGGAGACCGCCAGCGCAGCCGGGTTGAGCGCCGCCATGCTCGACAGGCTGCTGCTCAACGAACAGCGCATCAGCAGCCTGGGGGCAGATTTACGCCACCTGGCCAGCCTGCCTGACCCGGTCGGCCAGTCCTTCGAAGCCAGCACGCTGCCCAATGGCATGCGCCTGCGCAAACAGCGCGTTCCGCTGGGAGTAATCGGGGTGATCTATGAATCGCGCCCGAATGTGACCATGGATGTGGCCGGCCTGGCCATTAAAACCGGCAACGCCGCCATCCTGCGTGGCGGCAGCGAAACCATTAACAGCAACCGCGCCCTGGTCAGAGTCATTCAGCAGACTCTGCAAGCCCAACATCTGCCGGCCGAAACCATTCAATTTATCGACAGCCCTGACCGCAGCCTGGTGCTCGAGCTGCTCAAGATGCACGACTATATTGATATCATCATCCCACGCGGCGGCGCCAGCCTGCACAATTTTTGCCGTGAAAACAGCCAGATCCCGGTCATCACCGGCGGCATGGGCATCTGCCACCTGTTTGTGGATGAAAGCGCCGATCTGGAGGCTGCGCTGCCGGTCATTTACAACGCCAAGGTTCAGCGACCCAGCACCTGCAACTCACTCGACACGCTGCTGGTTCACAAAAACGTGGCGGAAAAATACCTGCCGCGCATCGTTGAGAACCTGGCTGCCGCCGGGGTGAGCTTTCGCGCCGAACCGCGCGCGGCTAAAATCTTAACCGGCTGCGACCCATCCCTGGTTTCTGAGGCCGGGCCGCAGGATTTTGACACCGAATGGCTGGCCTTGATCCTGGGTTTAAAGGTGGTTGACGGGCTGGATGAAGCCATCCAGCACATCGCCACCCACAGCACAGCCCACTCAGACGGCATCCTGACCGAGGACGGCCAGCAGGCCGCGCGTTTTATCAACGAAGTCGATTCCGCGGCGGTCTACGTCAATGCCAGCACACGCTTCACGGACGGTGGCCAATTTGGGTTGGGTGCCGAAGTGGCCGTCTCGACCCAGCGCCTGCACGCCCGCGGTCCAATGGGTCTCTCAGAACTGACCACTTACAAATGGGTGGCCGAGGGTAATTACCACGTCCGTCCCTGAATAGCTACCTGACCCATTGCACTGAAAGGATAATCCATGCCGATCGAATCAATCTCCATTTCCACGGCTCGCAGCCTGCTGCTGGCCCGCCAGGGACTGGCACAGTCACCCACACGTCCGGCAGAAAAGCAGGATGTTCTGGCCCTGATCCGCCAGATGGGTTTGCTGCAGATCGACACCATCAGCGTGGTGGCACGCAGCCCTTACCTGGTGCTGTGGAGCCGCCTGGGTGACTACCCGCTGGCCTGGCTGGACGAACTGCTGGCTGAAGGAAAACTGTTTGAGTATTGGTCGCATGCTATGTGTTTTCTACCCATCGAGGATTATGCGCTCTACCGCCGCTCGATGCTGGACGGGGCGCTGCGCTGGGGCGATGCAAGCGGCTGGGTGGAAAAACATCCAGAGTTGGTAGAACGTGTGCTGGAACGCATCCGCCAGGAGGGCGGGCTGCGTTCGGCTGACTTTGAAAATGATCACAAACCGGCCGGGGGCTGGTGGAATTGGAAGGAAGAAAAGACCGCACTGGAGTGCCTGTTCATCCTGGGCAAGTTGATGATTGCGCGTCGCCAATCCTTTCAGCGCGTCTATGATTTACCCGAACGGGTGCTGCCTGGCTGGGATGACGGCCCGCAAGCCGCCAACGTTCCAACCCGCGAGCAAATACTGCTGACCCTGACCCTGCGGGGCGTGGCGGCCCTGGGTGTGGCACACACCGATTGGGTACCCGATACCTTTCGCCTGCCCAAAACTGGCAACGCCAACCGGCTGGAGGCGCTTGCCAATGCAGGACAACTGCACCGGGTCACAATCGAGGGCCTGCCCGGACCGGCTTACCTGCATCCTGAGGCCCTGCCAGCGCAGCAGTCTGAGGTCACCAGTCTGCTCTCGCCCTTCGACCCAATTGTCTCAGATCGCAAGCGGCTCAAGGAACTTTTTGGTTTTGATTACAACATCGAATGCTACACCCCGGCTGCCAAACGACGCTATGGTTACTTCACGCTGCCCATCCTGCACCGCGGCGCGCTGGTCGGGCGGCTGGATCCCAAGGCCCACCGCGCCAGCGGGTTGTTCGAGGTCAAATCGCTATACCTGGAAGAGGGTGTTCAACCAGACGATGACCTGCTGGAAGGATTGGGCACCGTCCTGCGCCGCCTGGCGGCCTGGCACGGCACCCCTCAGGTCGTCATCCGCCACTCCGAACCAGCCGGCCTGGCAGAGATGCTCAAAGGCTGAAGTAGTGATCCCAAAAGTCAAAACTGACGTTAAATAAAACCTCCCGCGAGAAAAGCAATCTCGCGGGAGGTTGGTTTGTTCCTTTGAAAATTAGGGAACAGTAACGGTCAGGACCTGCTCACCTGCGCCATCGCAAGCGACGATCTTGACGTTGTAGTCGCCAGCATCGGTGACCGGAATGTCGAACTTGTTACCGGGGGTGACGGTCTTGCCATCCGTCAGCTGGTTGGCGCCATAAGCTTCTGCGCCAGCCTTGGAAACCGTCAGTTCACAATAATTTACAGAACCATTATTGCTGATGGTGATGACTTTGCTGGCGCCGCCGCAGGCGGTCAAAAGCAGGCTCAGAGTGAGTACCAGTACAAATAATACTAAAAATTTATTCTTCATTTCAATCTCCATATAAAAATTAGGGTAGGAACAGGAAAGTTACTCCTGCAAATCACAGTGGAAGAATTTGCACTAACCGCCTTTTGAAAGACGGAAAAGCCCATTAAACATCCTACATAG
>CAZLJB010000362.1:0-4275 GCA_964559195.1 uncultured Anaerolinea sp.
CCGTCATTATTGACGGCGTTCGCCGCGAATCTGCCGCCAAGAAGAACAAGAACATCGGCTACAACGTTCTCACAGGTGAATATACCGACATGATCAAAGCTGGCGTCATTGACCCGGTCAAGGTTGTGCGCGGTGCCCTCGAGAACGCGGCCTCCATCGCAGCTATGATGCTGACCACCGATGTTTTGATCACCGACGTACCCGAGAAGGACAAGGCTCCGGCCATGCCTCCGGGCGGCGGAATGGATTACTAAACCAACCAACTTTCAGGGCAGTCCAACAGGCTGCCCTGATTTTTTTAATTAATGGTAAATTTATTCGAGTCAGGTTTTAATCCGTGGCTTGATAAAAATAAATGAAAAATCCTATCGTTATCTCTTTGTTAATCTTCAGCTTGCTGACTGCCTGCGCTGTTGCTCAGGCCGATGGCGGTCAATCGCTTCCAATCGTAACTCAACCTGTTCCAACATCGAAGCCGCAAAATACAGCCACGCCAACCAATGCCCTGTTATTGCCGGTTCTACCTTCCCCCTCGTCTGAACAGCCCTCTCCAACCTTTACTTTACCACCATCGCCAGCTCCCCAGCCTACGCCCACGCCGGAATGGCACAAGCAGGGGCCGAACAGGATTGTCTGTCCAATTCTGCTCTATCATCATATTGCCATATCTCCCAAAGGCAATAAGTATTATGTCGCTCCAGAAGACTTCCGGGCTCAGATGCAGGCGCTCAAAGACTGGGGCTACACCACCATACCGGTCAGCCTGCTCGTCAAGGCTCTTAATTTTGGCGCAAAGCTGCCTGCCCGTCCGATTATCATCACTTTTGATGATGGCGATTCCACGGTATATTCGGACGCCTTTCCAATTATGCAGGAGTTTGGTTTCAGCGGTGTCAATTACATCATTTATAACTATATCGGTACACCCGGTTATATGAACGTAGACCAGATCAAGGAAATGGCAGCTGCTGGTTGGGAAACTGGCAGCCACAGTCTCTCCCATACAGACCTGACTGCCAGCAATCACCTTGAATGGGAAGTCATTGATTCACGCTATTTCCTTCAAAAACTGCTGGGGGTGCCTGTGGAGACTTTTGCCTACCCATTTGGAAAGGCAAATCATGATATCCGAGTCCTTGTTCAGGCTAATTATCGCGCCGGTATGGGTCTGGGTGTTTACCTTACCCAGCGATCTGCCGATATCTATTATTTGTGGCGCCGTCCGGTGGAACCTGGTTGGGATCTGCAAAAGTTCGGCTCTTTTCTACCCTGGAACAGCCCGCCTTAGCCGTAAATCAGGGAAGCATGCCCATCAAACCGGCGACATTTCTCACTCGTCTTCAGTCTCATTGTTCTGGATCTGTAAATTCCTGAAGTATTTCAACGCGCCCAGGTTCTTAAAACTACCTTCCGGCAGCCCGCCCTCATCCTTGTAAATTGGGAAGCGGTGCCCTGAATCCCGTAACTGCTTAAGCGTCTGGCCCAGGCCCAGCGTGCCAAATTCCCTGGTGCGTGATGTATGATCCAGATCCAGAATCTCGGTCAGGATGGTCTGATTGGTCGAGGCCTTTTGTAAAACCCGCCCATCCGGATCAATGATCGTTGATTGCCCCCCGCCCCACTGCCCAATCCCATTCACGCTCACAAAATAGGTCTGGTTAAACAGCGCATTGGCTCTGGCCATCACCAGCTCCAGCTCGCGGTCTGAGGTTGGCGTCAGCGTTGGTTGGATGATGACTTCCGCTCCCATCCAGGCCAGCGTTCGCGAAGTCTCAGGGAACCACATGTCGTAGCAAATCAACAACCCGAAGCGACCCACTTCTGGCACATCAAACACGCAGAATTCATTGCCTGGCGATGTACCGGCCTCATACGGCAGCCAGGGAAACATTTTTCGATACTTGGCCACGATTTCACCCTGCGGTGAAATTACCAGGGCCGTATTGTATAGCTTATCCCCCTCCAGTTCGAACATTGAGCCTGGCACCAGCCATTGACCGGTTCTACGCGCCAGGGCGCACAGCCTCTCAGTCAGCGGCCCGGGGATGCTTTCGCTGTTCTTCTTCCACCAATCCTTGTTTTCAGGTGTTACAAACTGCACCAATCCGGGCACGATCAGCTCATGGAATACAACCATCTGCGCCCAGGGAAAATTTTTCTGGATATTGGCGCAAATATCGCTCATTTTATCGATTGTTGCTTCTGCGTTCCATGGAACCACAGACATTTGCACACCGGTAATACCGAATAAACGGCTCATGCTGCTTCTCCCTTGCTGAGTTCAAACGTAAATTTGTGCATCATCCAGGTTTAGACCCAGTGACATGCCACATATCGGCTTGGCTGCACTTCGCGCAGTTCAGGGCTTTCCACCCGGCAGCGCTCCCGTCCGGCGGCCAGTGGGCAGCGGGTATGGAAGCGGCAGCCGGTCGGCGGGTTGACCGGGCTGGGCACATTGCCTTCCAGCACCGTCAACTCCCGTTTCTTGTCCACCACAGGTAGCGGAATGGCTCCAAACAGGGCCTGCGTGTATGGATGCAGCGGCTGGCTAAAAATGGCTTCACTTTCACTCAATTCCACTAGTTTGCCCAGGTACATCACGCCAATCCGGTCGCTGATATGCTGCACGACGTTCAGATCGTGTGAAATGAACAGATAGGTTAGTCCTTGCTCCTGCCGTAGATCCTCCAACAGGTTGATGATTTGGGCCTGCACCGAAACATCCAGCGCGGAGGTTGGCTCATCCAGCACGATCAAGCGCGGGTTTAAAGCCAGGGCCCGCGCCACGGCCACCCGTTGGCACTGTCCGCCCGAAAGTTCGTGCGGAAACCGCTCCAGGTGTTGTTGGCCCAGACCCACCTGCTCCAGCAGTTTGATGACCCGCGGCCGCACCTCCGAGCGTGGCAGCACATGATGCGTCAGCAGCGGTTCCGCCACCACATCTGCAATCTTAAAGCGTGGGCTCAGCGACGAATACGGATTCTGGAACACAATCTGCATTTCACGGCGGATCTTGTACATTTCATTTGCGCCCAGCTCGGTGATATCCTGCCCGGCAAAGATCACTCTGCCATCGCTTGGCTCGATCAAACGCAGGCACATCCGCCCCAGCGTCGTCTTGCCACAACCAGATTCACCCACCAGCCCCAGCACCTCCCCGGCAAATATTTCCAGGCTCACCCCATCCACCGCATGAACATAAGCCGGCTTGCCGGAGAGCCAGCCGCCAGGCAGGCGAAAATGCTTTTTCAGGTTATGGATTTCGATTAGCGGGGTTGCAGCGATTCGGATGGGCATGGATTTATCAAGTGATGAGTGGGATGGATGCTCAGGGTTTAACCAGGAAACAGGCAGCCTGGTGTTCATCAGAAACGGCGTAAAGCGCGGGAATTTCGTTCTGGCAGCGCTCAAAGGCCTGGGCGCAGCGAGGAGAAAATGGGCAGCCCAGCAATGCGCCGGGATTGGCCGGCACAGTTCCAGGTATGGCTGTCATGCGCTGTCCGCGGCGGCCCGGGCGTGGGATAGCAGCCATCAACCCGGCGGTATACGGATGTCTGGTTGAGTTGAAGATCTCGCGGGTCGGGCCGCTTTCTGCCACCCGCCCGCCGTACAGCACCGCCAGCCGGTCGCAGGTCTGGGCCACCACTCCCAGATTGTGGGTGATCAGCATGATTGAAAGATCGAACTGCTTTTGCAGATCGCGCAGCAGCCTCAATATTTGGGCCTGGATTGTCACATCCAGCGCGGTGGTTGGCTCGTCGGCGATCAACAGCGAAGGCCGGCAGGAAAGTGCCATCGCAATCATCACGCGCTGCTGCATTCCACCCGATAGCTGATGCGGGTAGGAACCCAGCACCCGTTCGAGATCGGGTAGCCCGACCGCTGCCAAGCTTTCCGCGGCCTGTCGGTGGGCTGCGGCCGCATCCAATTTTAGATGCTGCCGGATCACCCTCTCAATCTGCGCCCCTATCGTAAAGACCGGGTTGAGTGACGAGCTTGGATCCTGGAAGATCATCGCGATTTTCCCGCCGCGCACCTGATTTATCTCCGCGGTTGATAACCCCAGCAGATCATGCCCATCAAACAGGATCTGTCCACTCAGACGGGCTGTTTTGGGCAGCAGCCTGAGCACGGATAGACCGGTGATAGTCTTGCCGCAGCCTGTTTCGCCCACGATCCCAAATATCTCGCCGCGCTGAATTTCCAGCGAAATACCGTTCAACGCCTTTAATAGATCGGAAGAGCACACGTCTGAACTCCAGTCACCTGAAGCTA
>CAZLJB010000363.1:0-1974 GCA_964559195.1 uncultured Anaerolinea sp.
CAGTTGGAGTGACCCCAAAATTTTCCAGTTCCAACCAGCCCAGGCACTTCCTGCCGGCCAGGATTTCACCGGCATCTTTTCGACAGCGGCTTCCGGCAGTGATGGGTCCCGCTTATCTCAGGAGATCAGGCTTCAATTTCATACAACCGACGAGCTGGTGGTGGGCCAGGTTTTTCCGGCTGACAGAGCCGTTGATGTCGAAAATCGAACATCGATTACCGTTATTTTCAACAAGCCTGTCATTCCATTGACAACTATGGAGCAGCAGGCTGCTCTGCCAAGTCCAATCTCCATTCAACCAGCGCTGACCGGTACCGGGAGCTGGGTAAATTCATCGGTATACGTCTTTCACCCAGAAAAGGGTCTGCAGAGCGGCACCGATTACCAGGTGCGAGTGCACAGCGGTCTCAAGGATAATACCGGGGCCCTGCTCGGCACAGATTATCAATGGAGCTTTACCACCCGTGCTCCGTCCGTGGTTGAATTTGATCTCAATGATATTGGGTCGGGGTTTGTTGATTCCGTTTCGGATGTTCGACTTGACCAGGTCTTTACAGTGATTTTTAACCAGCCCATGGACCAGGCCAGCCTTGGTAAGGCTATTTCGATTCGCAATTCGGAGACCGGCCTGGATGTCCCTGTAAAATTGAGCTGGAATAAGGACTTTACAGCCCTGACGGTTGCCCCCAAAAACCACCTGGCGATTGCCAGTTATTATGACCTGCAGGTCGATAATTCAGCCCGGGCTCAGGATGGTGGCACCTTCAAAGAGCCCTACCATATCAGGCTTGCAACCCTGCCTTTACCCGCCATCATCAGCGCCAGCCCTGCAGAAGGTAAACAAAATACGTTTTCACCAGTCGCCAGTCTAAACTTTAATAGCATGATGAATGCCGACAGCATGAAGAACCTGGTAATCGTGAATCCTGTGCCTACCCGGCCGGTCAAACTTTTCTACCAGCAGGATTCAAAACGTCTCGATATTTTCGGGCTTGAGCCATCTCAACAATATGTTATCCGTATCCTGCCTGGCATGACCGATATTTATGGCAATCGCATCAATACTCCCTATTCATTCAGTTTTGAGACCGCTGGTTTATCTCCGCAGGCGCGGCTGGTGACCCCAAGTTACCCACTCATTTACCGCCAGCAGGGTGATCAGGGTGTTTATTTCGAATACTCCAATCTGGAGAGCGCCAAAATTTCGCTCTTCAGCCTGACTTTTGACGAATTCTCTGCCCTGTCGACCGGCAATCCGCCGATGGATAGCCTGGGTAAAAATAGTGGCAAGCTGCTGCGCGAGTGGACGCCTGATTTAAAGGCCCAGAAGGATAATTTTGCGCGCATCCTGATCAGGTTGGATGACCAAAAGCCTCTCGCTCCCGGCTATTATTATCTTGGTCTGAATGCGGCTCCGCTTACCCCTCAAAACCGCTTCCTGCAAGGTGCTCTTTTTATCGTCTCCAACCAAAACCTGGCTCTCAAGGCCACTCAAAATGAGGCGCTGGCCTGGTTGGTGGATTCAGAGGGCGGTCAGCCTGTGGTGGACATGCCTCTGGTTTTTTACAATGATACCTGGGGCGTGGTGGGCCAGGGCCAGACTGATAAAAACGGGCTCGTTCACCTGCCGGACGCCACGAATGTTCAGTATGTCCAGTCTGTCGACCCGGGTCACCTGGCGTTGACCGCGCTGGGCTGGGGCTCCGGCGTCAATGAGGGCCAGTTTGGTATTTGGACCGATTACTGGAGCCCGGTTAAGAATAACTTTGTTTATACCTATACCGAAAGATCTCTTTACCGCCCCAACCAGCCTGTTTACATCAAAGGCATTGTCCGTGCCAATGATGATCTTCATTACAGTCTGCCTGCCCTTGACCAGGTTTACCTGGCCATCGAAAACGATCAGGGCCGGGTTTTTGGCGGGTATGTGGCCATCTCCAAAACAGGCACCTTTGCCAGCCAGTACCAGCTCAG
>CAZLJB010000363.1:2074-4271 GCA_964559195.1 uncultured Anaerolinea sp.
GCGGGTATGTGGCCATCTCCAAAACAGGCACCTTTGCCAGCCAGTACCAGCTCAGTGCCGATGCTCCGGTCGGTAATTATTCAATTACTGTTCGTGAAACACCCAACAGCGATAACATCTTGAGTTGGTCGGATTTTCGGGTCGCTGAGTATGTCAAGCCTGAGTTTGAGATCAAGACCTCCACGGATCGTCCGATTATCATCAGTGGCGAAGATGTGAAATTCAGCCTGGACGCGGCCTATTATTCCGGCGGCAGTCTTGCCAATGCCAATGTGGATTGGTTCATGGAAATGCAGCCGTATTATTACACTCCGCCTCAGCCTTATGACGGCTATAGTTTCAGTGATTATGATTACTACGATTATTATTACAATGGCGGCAGTGCTACCAATGGTCCGCCTGTCGTAAAGCAGGGTCAGGGTCAGACTGACGCGTCCGGCCATTTTGAAATGACCCAAACGCTTAATCTTCCAAAAAATACTGACAGCCAGCAGGTTGCCTTCAGCGCCAATGTAACCGATGTGGGTGGCAACCTGGTCGGTTCCAACACCAGTCTGACCGTTCTGGGCAGTGCCCTGCATGCCGGCCTCCGGCCGGCAAATTACGTTGCCACGGCTGGCGAAGCGCAAAACTTTAACCTGGTTGTGCTGGATATGGACGGCAAACCAGTCGCGAAGCAATCTGTCAGCGTGGCCTTTGCCGAACAACGCTGGTTCAGCGTCATTCGTAAGGATCAAAATGGGGTTTCGCGCTGGGAGTCATCGGTTAAGAGTATCCCGGCGGGCAGCGCCACGGCCATCACGGATGAGCATGGTCAGACCACGGTTTCGTTCACGCCGCCGATTGGGGGTGAGTTCAAAGCCACTCTAATCGCCAAGGACGATAAAGGCCGCCCAAGCAAGGCTTCAGCCTATCTGTGGGTATCCAGTACGGACTATGTCGCCTGGCGCCAGGCCAATGACCGTTCTTTCCAGTTGATTGCCGACAAGAACAGTTACAATCCTGGCGATACCGCCAAAATCCTGATTGCGCAGCCATTTGAAGGCCAGAACTTTGCACTCATCACCACCGAGCGCGGCCATATCTATCAGAAGCAAGTAATCAAGCTTCAAAACAACAGCACGCTTTTTGAGCTGCCGATCACATCTGACATGGCCCCGGTCATGTACGTCTCGGTCATGGTGGTCAAAGGAGCCGATGGCAAGACACCTTCTGATTTCAAAATGGGCTTGCTGCGCATTAACATTAGCCCGGCCCGCCAGGCTATTTTTGTCAGCCTGGAAAGTGACAAAAAAGCAGCTCAGCCCGGGGATACGGTTACTTATACTGTCACCACCCGGGATCTGGACGGCAAACCGGTGCAGGCCGATGTTTCTCTGGCCCTGGTAGACAAGGCCGTTTTGGCCCTGGCTCCATCCAATAGTGCCCCACTGCTTGATGCATTTTATCCGCTGCGTGGCCTGAGTGTTGTCAGCGCTTCGAGTATTGTGCTGAATGCCGAGGATTTCAACGCCAATTATCAGGAAACCGCTCCCAACGGTGAACGCTCGGGTGGCGGCGGCAAGGGCGAAGGTGATACCGGCATCGTGACTGTCCGCGAAAACTTCAAGGATACCGCTTTCTGGCAGGCCCAGGTGCTGACAGGTCAGGACGGCACCGCCCAGGTCCAGGTTACTTTGCCGGATAACCTGACCACCTGGCAGATGAAAGCCCGCGCGGTCACCAACGACACCCGTGTTGGTGAAACTCAAAGCGAATTGCTCAGTACCCGCCAGCTTCAAATTCAGCTCCAGACCCCGCGCTTCTTCGTGGTCAATGATACGCTTACTCTGGGAGCCGTGCTGCATAACAACACCGATCAGGCGCTCAGTGTCAAGGTCAATTTGCAGGCTGAAGGTTTGACCATCAACTCCACTGCGCTCCAGACCATCAGCGTGGCGCCCAATCAGCAGGCCTATGTCACCTGGGATGTCACGGTTTTGCCCGCTGCCCAACGCGTGGATTTGATCGCCAGCGCACAAAGTGGCTCGTACAGTGATTCCACCCGTCCCAGCCTGGGCACCCTGCCCGGACAGGGGATTCCGGTACTGGCCTATCATGTGACCGAGACGGTTGGCAGCGCCGGCGTGTTGCGTGAGGCTAGCTCGCTGACAGAAGCGTTCAGTTTGCCTGGCCCTGTTTCGCCGGATAAAGAAAT
>CAZLJB010000364.1:0-4268 GCA_964559195.1 uncultured Anaerolinea sp.
TACACGGCTCTGAACACTCTTTCCCTACACGACGCTCTTCCGATCTTGGCAGTCACGCTCGGAGTGGTGGTTGGCATGGCAGCCGGCTACCTGGGCGGCTGGGTTGAAACTTTGCTGATGCGCTTTACCGATATCATGATGGCCTTCCCAACCCTGCTGCTGGCCATGACCCTGGTTGCCATTCTTAAACCAAGCCTGTGGATCATCATTGTGGTGATTGGCCTGGTATATTGGACCTGGATTGCCAGGGTGGTTTATGGACAGGTGACCGCCATGCGCGAACGCGAATTTGTGACTGCCTCGATCGCCCTGGGAGGCGGCAAGCTGCATACCATCCTGCATCATATCCTGCCGCAGTTGGTGCCAACCATTATCGTGTGGGGCACGCTGGGCATCGCCACCAATGTCATGTTGGAAGCCAGTCTCAGTTATCTCGGCATCGGCGTACAGCCCCCCACCCCAAGCTGGGGCGGCATGATCCAACAGGGACAATCTTATTATCGCACGGCGCCCTGGCTGGTGATTTATCCGGGCCTGGCAATCATGATCACCGTTTTCGCTTTTAATTTACTCGGTGATGGCTTGCGCGACGCACTTGACCCCACCCAGCGAGGCAACCTATAATATGTGGACCTTCATCCTGCGCCGCATCATTCAGACCATACCGGTCATGGTTGGGGTTTCAATTATTACATTCTTACTGCTTTATTATTTACCGGCCGACCCGGCCCGCATGTATGCCGGGCCAGGCGCCACGGTTGAAACCGTCCAGCGCATCCGGCATCAACTCGGGTTGGACCAACCACTCTGGACTCAATACACCACCTATATCGGGCATGCCCTGCAGGGCGACCTGGGCTTTTCGTACCGCAAGCAAACCAGCGTCACGCTGCTGATCCTGAGCCGTATCCCGTTCACCCTGGCACTGACCGTGGCGGGCATCTTTGTTGAGCTGGTCATCGGCCTGCCAATTGGCATCCTATCGGCAGTGGCCCGCGGCAAACTGGCCGACCGGATCGGCACCATCCTGTCACTGGTGGGCATCTCCGCACCACCCTTCTGGTTGGGGCTGCTGCTGCTGTATTGGTTTGGGTTTTTGGTGCCGATCTTCCCGCTGGGTGGCGCCGATTCACCTGCCAGCATCATCCTGCCGGCCCTGACGGCCGGGCTGGGAGGCGCGGCCTGGTATGCCCGTATGATGCGTTCGAGCATGCTGGACATCCTATCGACGGATTATGTCCGCACTGCGCGCGCCAAGGGCCTGCCTTACTTCATGACAATTTTGCGACACGCCCTGCCCAACGCCCTCAACCCGATCATCACCATGGCCGGCATGGATATCCCCTGGTTTATTGGCGGGGTGGTGATCGTTGAACGCGTTTTTAACTGGCCGGGCGTGGGACGCATGGCAGTCGAAGCCATCGAAACCGTTGATATTCCGCTCATTTTGGGCACCGTGATTTTTACCGCCGTTCTGGTGGTCGGCAGCAGCATCTTAATCGATGTCGTGCAGGCCATCGTCGATCCGCGTATTCGCCAGAGTCGCAGCTAATCACTTTATTTAGGAGCAAAATCCATGACCACCATTTCAAGAGACAAGCTTTTCTTTGCATTCAGCCCCGCCAATCCGCCAGTCGCCCACATCAAACAGGGTGAGATGGTAACCCTCGAAACTCACGATTGCTTCGAAGGCCAGCTCCAAACCAGTTCTGATCTGATCAACAACCTGAACTGGGAGCATGTCAACCCGGCCACCGGTCCGGTATATATTGAAGGAGTGCAGCCTGGTGATGTGCTGCGCATCGAACTGGTCGAGATCGAGATAGCGGAACAATCCTGCATGGTTACCCTGCCCGGCGAAGGCGTGCTGGGCGGCAGGATCAAAGAGATGGAAACCAGCATCCTGCGGCGCGAAGGCAATCAACTGATCTTCAAGGATAAAATCCGGGTCGAGAAAAAACCGATGATCGGTGTGATTGGTGTCGCGCCAGCCGAAGGCTCGGTCGCGAACGGCACGCCCGGTCTGCATGGCGGCAACATGGACTGCACGCTGATCGGCCAGGGCAACCGGGTCTACTTCACCGCCGCAGTAGCCGGGGCACTATTTGGTGCCGGTGACCTGCATGCCGCCATGGGCGATGGCGAAATTGTGGTCTGCGGTGCAGAAACTGCCGGAAAGGTACAATTTAAACCCCAGGTTGTGCCGCTGAGCGGTTTGCCAACGCCTTTTGTGGAAACACCCGAACTGGTTGCCACCATTTTCTCCGCGCTCACGCTGGATGAAGCCGCCCAGGGTGCCACTGAACACATGGCTGATTTTTTAACCCGCTTTGTAAATATCCCGCTCAATGACGCTGGCATGTTGATGAGCCTGGTTGGGGAGCTAAAATTCTGCCAGGTGGTGGACCCGTTAAAAACAGTTCGCTTTGAATTTCCGAAGAATGTGCTGCAGCAGTACAACTACCAGCTGCCTGTCTGATGTAATGATCAACCACAGACAAAGGTGGCAGTCAAATGACTGTCACCTTTTGAATCCATCCGGAGACCTATGAATCCCACCCCCCAGGCAGGTTTCGCTTCATTTAATGGATATCGTACCTGGTACCAGATCCACGGCGAGCAGAGCACTGGGCTGCCGCTGCTGTGTTTGCATGGCGGGCCAGGCATGACGCATGACTACCTCGAGCCCCTGGCAGCGCTGAGTGCGACAGGCAGACAGGTGATCTTTTATGACCAGTTGGGCAGTGGCAATTCCGATCATCCGGCTGACGGATCACTTTGGAAGGTGCCGTTGTTTATTGAGCAAATCGATGCACTCAGAAACTCGCTTGGGCTGGCTGAATTCCATTTGTATGGGCAGTCCTGGGGCGGCTTTCTAGCCCAGGAATATATGCTCACAAAACCAGCCGGCATCCAAAGCCTGATCCTTTCCAATTCCGCCGCCAGCACAAAAAGATGGATTAGGGAAGCCAACCGCCTGCGCGCCGCTCTGCCGGGTGAGATCCAACAAGTTCTGGACCAACACGAGGCGGATGGCAGCACGGATGACCCGGCCTACCTGCTCGCAACAGAAATCTATTACCGCCGGCATTTGTGCCGGCTGGAAGCCTGGCCCGACTGCCTCAATCGCACCCTGGAAAAGCTAAGCCAGGCTCCCGAGGTTTACAACAGCATGTGGGGCCCCAGTGAATTCCACTGCACCGGCAGCCTTAAAGATTGGGATATCGAAGAACGGCTGGGCGAGATCGAGACCCCGACTCTGATCTTATCCGGGCGTTACGACGAATCGACCCCCGCCATCAATGAAAGGCTGCAGCAAGCCATAAAAAATTCAGAATGGGTCTTGTTTGAAGAAAGTTCCCATACACCCCATTTGGAGGAAACCAGCAAGTATCTGCAGGTGCTGGCGGAGTTTTTAGAGCGGATGGAAGCCTGATCCCATCAGACCAGCCTGGTTGAAATGGTTGCAATATTAGATGGAATGAGACCGGGTACTGCCCCCACTTGCAGATAAAGCATGCTCAAATTACTGTCCGGATGAACTAATTTGAGCCGGCACGCGGCAGGTATCGCAAAAATCCAACCAATCCGGGTGACCTATTTTCGAAATCACAAAATCCATTTCAGCCTGGCTGACCATGGGCTTGCCACACTGCTGGCAGGCTACCCGTTCGGAGAGCACCAGAACGACCGGCTGACTGCTGAGCTGCTCAGCCACACTCGCCTGCATGCTGATCAGGGATGGCTTCATCTCACAGGCCCGCACACAACGTCCACAGCTCGTACAGGCAGACGCCAACAAAACCAGCCCGGTCTGCCGGTCGGTTTCACGGATCGTCAGTGCGCCGGTTGGGCAGCGCTGGGCGCAAAAACCGCACAGGCTGCAAGCAGCAACATCGCTCAAAACCGGCAGGCGGGGGGACGATCCAACCACATCCAGGACAGGTAATTTAACAATCAACGGGCGAGCAGGGCGCGCGGCCTGGGTGATCCAATCCGAAAGCAATTGACCGATGGCTGCATAGAGCGGATCATCCGCCTGGGCCAATGCCTGTCCAAGCGCGGGCAGCCAACGCGAGGCATGCTGTTTCAGGAAATCCTGCTCAGCCACCGGATTATTATTCTCAACCAGGCTGGCCAGAAAAGCAAGTTCCGTCGCAGCCCCATCCGGCAGTTCGGAGCCTTCGACCTGCAGCCCACTCTGTGAGTAACATTTCGCCACCAGATCGGAAGAGCGTCGTGTAGGGAAAGAGTGTTCAGAGCCGTGT
>CAZLJB010000365.1:0-4266 GCA_964559195.1 uncultured Anaerolinea sp.
GGTTGGAATTCGATAAAAGCTAGAATGGCATGTTCGAGCGGCATAATACTCCTTACGGTTCATATAACTGTATAGGAATATTATCAAGCAGTCTTATTGTTTTGTCAAGGGCTGAAAAGTATTTTACTGAAAACTATTTCCTGTTACGGGCTGTTCGGATCTGCATCCGGTAAATGACCAACCCGACCGTGCCCAGCAAAAAGGATGTCAGGATACCTTCATTCGTGGGAATCAATATCGTACCCAGCGGAGGGTTGACTTTGATAAAGCCATTGATAATCAATGGCATACTCAACCCGTTGATCAGGCTGTGCAGGATAAATGCCGGCCAGGTAGATTTGCTCGCCAGTTGCAATTCACCAAACAGGATCGCGGTTGGGATCAAAGTGATCAAACCCAGCGCCAGGAAGACCGGCAGGCTGGTAGTCATGAAGCTGTTAAGCGTCGCTTTATCCAGGTAATACGCATAATACGATAGGTGCCAGGACCACCACAGGATGCTAACGATCAGGTGATTCAATAGTCGGGGCACTTTGGCGGCCTCCAAACGCGGGGTGAGATAACTGCGCCAGGCAAACTCCTCGAAAATATTCTTCACCAGCGACCCGGCTACCATCAGCCCCACGGCGGAAAGATACACACCGAAACCCTGCCTGGCAAATCCGTCGGTGCTGATTGCACCAGTTGCGATTGCCAGGCCAAAAGTTAATAACGCCGCCAGCGGGTAGACCAGAATCGCCACCAGGTACCAGATCCAGCCCAAACGAAGATTCAGCCCCAATCCGGCATCATTCCAACCATCCCCACCGAAAGCGCGCAGCAAAATTCCTGCCAGCGCCGGGGAAGCCAACCAAATAAGCGCCCCCAGGCTTTGCATCGGCGGTTGGGTATTGCCGGTCAGGTTGTTAAGCCAGATACCCAGCCAGCCGCCGCCAACCGTAAACAGCCCCATGATGGTGATATTGCGAATAGTTTTGTTCATGGCTCATCCAATTTTGAGTGAATAGTTTTTGGTTTCGATACGCTCGATGGCTGTCCGCAACCAGGCTGCTTCGGATTGGTTATTGATGTAACCCGCTTCAAGTGTGAGAAAGCTCAGGAAAATAGCTCGCGGATCGCTGAGCTTGCTTGGAGAATTTTGACTGGCCCGGTAAACCGCCTCGTACAGCGCCAGCCTTTCATCTGTTAACTTGAGCCTGTGTTGCAAAAGCCCCAGCAATTCCGCATCTGAAAGTTTACCGCCGAAATAGACCTGGATCAGAAATGGCTCGCGGTCATCCTGCGCGGGCAGTGGGGCGGATAACCATTGGTGCAGCACCGCCCGGCCTGCTTCGGTAATTGTATAGATTTTCATATCAAGACGCTCATCGCGTTCGACAATTTCCTTCTCAACCAGGCCTTCTTCTGCAAGTTCAGCCAGGGTCCGATAGATTTGACTCTGGTTAGCGGGCCAAAAATGCTGCACCGAGCGGTCAAAAGCTTTTTTGAGATCGTAACCGGAGAACGGGGTAAAAGAGAGAAATCCGAGAATGGCATGCTTAAGTGACATCTTATTCCCTTTATACTATAATACTAATATTATAGCATAAGTGTAATTGTACATCACGCAGGGGAACAAGACTTGACAGTGTCCCGGTTTGACACTATTGGTTCTCTACCGGACAAAAAATAGAGGCTGACACCAGGTAAGTTAAAGCTCCTACCACTGAGCCAGGAGCAGACCATGAGTGACAACCACCACAGCTATCGTGGCATAAGAATCGAACTTTCACAAATATTTTTCAAAAACAGGCTACGGAGCAAAGCAATTTAACGTTTGGGCAAGTTTGATAAGCGGCATAGTGGGTAGCAAAAGTACAAACTACCCAAAAATTGCGAGCAAGGTACCCAATCAAACGAAAGCTGAAAGTCGTGTCAAACGCTACATGCGTTTCATCAATGAGGCAGACCCGAACCAAGAGATATATTTGATGTCGTTTACTGAACAGCGTGCAGTTCATCGACATCTGACAACTCGATCCGGATTACAGCGTTCTGGACTTAAAATCTGGTTATCGCGGCTATCGATATGCCACCGAAACAATAAAAATGCTTCCGGAAAAACCCGATGCCATTTTATTAGCCGAGATTTTTCAACAAATCGCCCGTTTGGGTGCTATCCACCCGGCTTTACAGCCTTCCAAAAGTCCATAATTGGCGAAGGTATTGATCAAGGAGATGATTTAATTGAGGTAGGGCAAAACGAAAACCATCCGTTAATCCTGGATCCTGAATATTCCGAAAAACTTATCCGCGCTCGCTCTTTGCAGCCACCAACCCTTCGATTCTCTTTCGCTTCGAAGGTCCCGATCTCCGCAAAGAATGATCTGCCTGGGATGGCGTAACATGCGTACTCAGAAGTTTTTAAAACACCAGATCAATCTTTTCCATCGGCTAACGAAGATTGCAGTCGCTGAAGCGTCTCAACCAGTTGTCCTTGTTCTGACTCAGTCAGGGCTGCCAGCCATTCCTTTTGTTGCCGATGCACAACCAGCCGGAATTCATGGGCTACATTGCGTCCGCTCTCGGTCGGTTCGATTAAAAGCATTCGCCGGTCGGATGAGTGCGGCATTCTGCGCACGTACCCTCGCCGTTCCAGCGAGTCGAGCAAGCCAGTGATCGTTGCCCGGCTGATAATCAGCCGTTCCGCGATTTCGTTTGGCGGCAGTGGAACTTCTCCGTCAGCAATGATGCTCAACGCCAACGCAGACGAAGGGCTCAGTCCAAATGGCTGCACAAGGTCACTGATGCGTTTGACGAGCAGGTCTGCCGTTCGAACCAGATTCATCGCGGCTGCAGTAGCTGTTGGGCTGGCGCCAGGGTAGTTTTTCTCAAAGTCAGGATCTATTTTTACGGTATTATGATTAGCTTCCATATAATTAGCCTATTGACAAATGTAATTAGCTTCCTTATAATAAGGATTATAACATGTTCCCGCCCTGAAAAAAGCATGTTTTGGATCCTGGACACAATCCTGGTCTGGGGACCCACACTTGTTTATTGGTAACTCTTCGTGTTTTATCACAAACCAAAGGAGATCAGCGATGGCAGTTAATATCAGCAAGCAAATCGTTCTGAATGCAGGCGAAGGTTTGAGGCTTCAGTCTGGGCCTGGCCGGGACCTGATTTTCAAGGTCACGGGCGAAGATACGAATGGCGCCTTTGACTATTTTATCGTTGAAGTGGCCCCGCATGGCGGCCCGCCGCTGCATGTGCATCATTTTCAAGAAGAAACCATCCATGTGCTTAAAGGTCGCTTTAAGGTTCGGATTGGCGACTCAATCCATTACGTCAACGAAGGCGGTTTTGCTTATTTGCCATCCAAGATTCCGCATGCCTTCCTCAACCTGACCGATGAGGGCGGCGAGATCATTGTGGTCTACACCCCTGGCGGCGGGCACAAATTCTACGAAGAGTTAGGGCCGATCAGCCGTGCCGCCGGCGCAGATCGACAACAGATCGCGGCAGTGTTTGAGAAGTATGGGATGACCTTGCTGGGCGGGCCTCTGACAGCTGATTAGGTCAAGTAGCAAAGGTAGAGTGGGGCTGTCCAGAGTTTTGGACAGCCCTACTCAATTTAGCATTAAGGGGATTCAATTGGAACGACAAAACAACAACCATCTATCCCCCAGATCAGCAGCTATTTGACTTCATTTTCGTTCAATTATTTCAAGAACTCTTTGAAGTCGAACGGTAGCTCTCTGTCCATAGTTTATCCTGCGCAGTATTTCCACCTGCTTCAGGCGTTTATCAGGAGTGCACCTGAGCCAATAAGCCTTCTCATCCGATTCGGCTGTGAGTGTCGAAACCGAAAAGGCAGAACGGTCAACTTTCAAATTGGAGAGCAAAGAGCGATCCATGCCTCCAATTATATCAGTTTGGGCCAGGCTTTCTGGTTACAGCTCACGGCAGGTTGCCGCCGCTGGTAGTGGCATCGATCAGGGTTGGCAGGATGACCCAAACCTTCATCTCATCGGTCCTGGTCAAGACCCGCGGACGGGTGATCATTGCGCCATTGAAAAAGGTGCCGGCTGTGTTTACCGAAACCAGCAGATCAAAAACACCAGGATCCGCAAATGGAACTTTTGATGCTGTCAGGGTAAATGAACAGGTGCCGCTGCAGCCGGTGGATGGTGAGCCATAGCGTTTCAGGTCGAAGAAACCCTGATGCACAAAAGCGCCGTACCAGGTCGATCCCAGGTCGCTCACGATCCAGTTACGGCTGGC
>CAZLJB010000366.1:0-4247 GCA_964559195.1 uncultured Anaerolinea sp.
AAAAGGCATTGGGATTACTTTTATATCTGAGGTGATGGCTTCGCGCAGCCTGGCCTTGGGACGCGTCAAGAAAGTGGCCGTGGAAGGTTTTGATATCACCCAGCATGTTTTCCTGGTTCGTCATATTTCCCGCATTTTTACCCATGCAGAAGCCAAAATCTGGGAGTTTGTCAGGCTCCATCACGAAGAATTGACTGTGGACCTGCTCAACAGCCTGGCTGATGTGACCCCCGCCGGTTAATATCCGGGTATTTGATTGGTATTTGTTCTGGCTTATGAAAGAATAAGCAGCAATTTCCGTTGGAAAGGGAGGTTGCTGCTTTGTGCTTTGTTTATCCGGATTACCCAGTGGAGGCAGAATGTTGACACTCATTGAAAAGATCCTGTTCGCAATCGCGGTTTGTATTTCCCTGTACTTTACATGGGTAGGTGTCAGGCGCATCATCAGTAATATTTCCAGCGCCAAGGGCAATCCGGATTGGAAGGTGGTGACAAAAAAAGCCACTTCTGCGCTAATAAAATTCCTCACTTTTCAACCGGTCTTCCGCTTTCGCCTCGTGCCCAGCATTTTGCATGGTTTTATTGGCTGGGGTTTTCTAGCATTTTTGCTAATTAATCTGGGCGATTTGATCTATGCTTATACAGGCTGGCGCCTGCTTCATAACCTTGGGTTCTTTGGCGATTTTTACCGGCTGTTGGCTGATATTGCCAATTTGGCAATTCTCGTGGGAATTGTGGCGATGGCGATACGACGTTTTGTTTTGCGCCCTGCCACCCTTTCCACGCGCTCAACCACTTTGCTCAATCCATCCGCCAGGTCTGGGATCAGCCGGGATTCAGCCATTGTCGCGGGTTTTATTTTTCTGCACAACTCAGGCCGTTTTTTGGGTGAATCTATCAATGTTGCACTCAGCGGTCAGGTGGATGTCTGGCAGCCGGCGATTTCATCATTCTCCAGGCTGTGGGTGGGGGTTGACCCTGCCAGACTGGTTGTACTTGAACATCTCATGTTCTGGCTGTCGATTGGCGCAGTGGTGGCCTTCCTACCGTATTTCCCCTTTTCCAAGCATCTACATTTGTTTTTTGCGCCGATCAACTTCGCATTCAAGCCAGAGCGCAGCTCGATAGGACAGTTAAGTTATATCAATCTGGATGATCAGTCCATTGAGCAGTTTGGAGCTTCCAATGTGAGTGACCTGGGCTACGAGCAGATCATTGATGCTTATGCGTGTATCATGTGCTTTCGTTGCCAGGAGGTTTGCCCGGCTTATAATACGGGCAAGGTACTCTCGCCGGCGGCCCTGGAGATTAACAAACGTTATAACTTTAATCATGGCGGTGGTACGGATAAACCATTGCTCGAGATGATCAGTGAAGAAGCCGTCTGGGCCTGTACATCCTGCGGAGCCTGCGTGGATATCTGCCCGGTCGGTAATGAACCGATGCGCGATATTCTTGAAATCCGCCGCAGCCTGGCGATGATGGATAGTTCCTTCCCGAAACAATTGGAAACTGCTTTTAAGGGTATGGAACGCAATCAGAATCCCTGGAATGTGCCACAGGCTGATCGGATGAAGTGGGCGCAGGGGTTGAATGTTCCCACGATCGAACAAAACCCGGAACCGGATGTGTTGTGGTGGGTGGGTTGTGCCCCGGCTACCGATGTGCGTGCCCAGAAAACGGCCCAGGCTTTTGCAAAAATATTAAATGCAGCCGAGGTCAATTTTGCGGTGCTTGGTAAAAACGAATCGTGCACGGGTGATTCCGCGCGCCGTGCCGGGCGTGAAGATATTTTCTTCGGATTGGCGATGGGGAATGTGGAGTTGCTAAATGAGATCAAGCCGAAGCGCATCGTAACCACCTGCCCTCATTGCCTTCATACTCTCAAAAATGAATATCCGGCTTTCGGTGGGAGCTATGAAGTCATTCATCATACCCAGCTCATTAATGAACTTGTCGGTGCCGGAAAAATCAAGCTGATCGAGAGTGGCGATAATTTGTTGGTGACCTTCCATGACCCCTGTTATCTGGGCCGGCATAACGGAATTACTGCCGCTCCGCGCGCTTCGCTCAAGTCGCTCGGGTTGGAAACTGTGGAAATGCCGCGTAATTCAAAATTGTCCTTCTGTTGTGGGGCCGGCGGTGCACAGATGTGGAAAGAAGAAGAACCCGGAACATCCCGGGTTAATACCGTCCGGTTTGCTGAGGCAAAGGCTAGTGGGGCGCAGACGCTGGCGGTCGCCTGTCCATTCTGCCTGGCCATGCTTTCAGATGCTGCCCGGGCGGATAACAGCGTCATCCAGGTGCAGGATGTGGCCGAGCTGGTTGCTGCCAGGTTGCAATCTTGATCTGTTTCTTGGCAAATATAGACAAGTTACAGCCGCCCATCCCACAACCTCGCCTCTTTATTTTTGCGTCAGGTTGTGGTTGGGGGGATGCAATTTGCTTATTAATTCCTCAATCCGGTTGGTGTAGTGTAAAATTGATTATCAACACATTGTCCCCGCTTTAAAAGGCGGTATCTGAACCTGTTTTGGAGGATACTCTAATGTATCATACCCTTATCATTGCCGGAAATGTTGGTAAAGACCCTGAAATGCGTTATGTGCCATCCGGGCAGGCGGTTACAACCTTTTCTGTAGCCACCAGCTATAACAAAACCGCTAATAATGGTGAATCGGTCAAGGAAACCATTTGGTTTCGTGTGACCACCTGGAGTAAATTGGCCGAAACCTGCAACCAATATGTAAAAAAAGGCAGCAAGGTACTCGTTGAGGGCCGTCTGACCGCCGATAATGCCACAGGCGGACCACGTATTTGGAATGGCCAGGATGGTACTCCCAGAGCATCGTTTGAAGTTACAGCCACCACTGTGCGATTCCTGTCATCACGAGGCGAAGGCGAGAGCGGAGGCAGCAGTGAATTCAGCGGTGGTTCATTCGTCGGTGCGCCCGATGAAGATATTCCCTTCTAGCTAGAAAGAAAACCCCTGGGAGCTCAATACACTCTCAGGGGTTTTAAAAAAGGATGTTCAAATGGCAGCCATTCCACCTGCTCGCCCGCAGACCACGCTTGATGTACCGGCTGATATCCAGCCAGTTTATGCTAATTTGGTTCGGATTGCCCACTCACCGGCAGATCTTGTGTTTGATTTTGCGCATCTGTTGCCAGGTGAAAACAAGGCCCGGGTGGGGGCTCGTATCCTCATGTCACCATTGAGCGCAAAGTTGTTGTATCGGGCCCTGGCAGAAAATCTGGCCCGCTACGAAGCTGCTTATGGTGAAATTGTGATGCCCAGGGCTTCGCTGGCTGACCAGCTTTTTAAACCTCTCCATCAGGGTTCTGAGGGGAACAATCCACCAGAAGAAGGTAGTAATTAATGGATCATCTCGATTCGATTTCAGAGCTTATTCGTTTGCAATTCGATGGCCGAACCGCCGCGCGCGATCAAGCTCTCTCGCAGGCTCGTGCCCTGACGCGTTTTTGTTCCCAGGCGATTCGGGCTGTTCACCGTGATGATGATACCGGTATGCGCGAACAATTGGGGGAGGCGCGCACTATGGCTGATTCACTCCGGGCAGCTGTCGCGAAATTTCCGGATTTATATTTTGCAGGATATACCCAGGACGCTCTCAAGGAATTCGTTGAGGCAAATGTGACCTGCGCCTTGATTAAAAACCAGCCCCTGGTCGGGCCGGACGAATTGGGTGTTGAATATAATACCTATCTCAACGGCCTTTCAGAAGTTGTGGGTGAGTTGCGCCGGCGCTGCTTGGATATTCTGCGGCATGGATATTCTTCCGAAGCGGAACGCCTGCTGACACTGATGGATGACATTTATGCTGTTCTGGTTACAATGGATTATCCGGATGCGATCACCAGCGGTTTGCGCCGCCAGACGGATATCGCTCGCAGTATCATTGAAAAGACACGCGGCGATATCACCTTCAGCCTGCGTGGTGAGCATCTGGAACGCGCCATTGCGCGGTTGAGTGAGCAAATGACCGGTGAAGTCGGGCCGAACGCGCCCATGTTGAGCCGTTCAGGATCCGAAGAGGAGTAGCTGCGGTGGCCAAACCTGGCCGTAAATATCGGTTGATAATTTATCAGTATATGCTCAATCGCTGGTGGCCCATTACCCTGCTGTTGGCGTTAGTAATATTTCTGAATGTCGCGGTGCTGTGGGGCACAGAATGGTACTTTTCAATTCCGGGTGAAGATCCTTTACCGAAATTATCCAGCGAAGG
>CAZLJB010000367.1:0-4228 GCA_964559195.1 uncultured Anaerolinea sp.
TGGCGTAGACCATGCCGGGCGGGACGCGGTCGGTGACCCAGGCCTTGGCTTCGATCACACCCCGGCGCGATTCGACCCGCACAAAAGCCTGGCCGGGTTGGTCGCTCTGGATCAGGCCTAATTTTTCGGCATCCCAGGGGCTGAGCTCGATCAGGGCCTGGCTGTAAAGCGCCATCAGGCTTCCGGCGCGGCGCGTCATTTCACCGCCATGCCAATGATACAAGACGCGTCCGGTGCTGAGCACGAAGGGATAGTTATCATCCGGCCTTTCGGCGGGTGGTAAGTGGTCGATCGGCATGAACTTCCCCAGACCGCGCGCGAACTGTTTGGTGTGCAGGATGGGCGTGCCGGGGTGTTCAGTATTGAGCACCGGCCACTGCAGCCGCTCGCCGCGTTCCAGCCGTTCAAACGTCACGCCGGCATAGGAGGGCGTCAGCGAGTTGATTTCGGTCATGATCTCGGACGGGTTGTTGTACTGCCAGCCGGCCTGCGGCCCGCTTAACTGCAAACCGATTTTTGCGATCAGGCGCTGTGCAATTTCGGCCGTGATTTCCCAATCCTGGCGCGCCTGCCCGAGCGGTTCGATGGCCTTGCGCACCATTTGCACGCGCCGTTCCGTATTGGTGACTGTGCCGTCTTTTTCGGCGAAGGTGACACCCGGCAGCAGCACATCGGCGTATTTGGCGGTTTCGGTCGGGAAGATCTCCTGTAAAACGATAAAATCAGCCGCTTCCATGCAGTGTTTGATGTGGTTGGTGTCCGGGTCGGACATGAGCGGGTCTTCGGCCAGGATATAGAGCGCGTGTGTGCGTCCATCCAGCAGCCCGGGCATCATTTCGGTGACAGTCAGCCCCACTTTGGGTTCCGGCGCAAAGCCCCAGGCGTTTTTGAATTTGGCGACCACTTCCGGATTGGTGACGGCCTGATAGGCCGGGTAGACGTTCGGCAGCCCGCCCATGTCACAGGCGCCCTGGACGTTGTTTTGACCGCGCAGCGGGTTGACGCCGCCGCCGGGTTTGCCCATGTTGCCGAGCAGCATCTGCAGGTTGGCCAGGGTCATGACGTTGCGCACTCCCACAATGTGCTGGGTGATGCCCATGGCCCACATGACCGCCATGGGTTTGATCGTGCCCATTATTTCGGCGGCCTGGTAAAGTTTTTCGATTGGAATGCCGGTGATTTCGCTGGCTTTTTCGGGTGGGTATTGAAGAATGGTGGCCTTGAATTCGTCAAAGCCTTCGCAGCGCGCATCGATAAAGGCCTGGTCTTGCCAGCCTTTTTCCAGGATGATGTACATCAGCCCGTTCAGCAGGGCGATATCGGTGCCGGGCCGTTGGCGCAGGTGCAGATCGGCGTAGTCGGTCAATTCGATGCGGCGCGGGTCAGCCACGATCAATTTTGCGCCGCGTTGCACTGCCTGGCGCAGCATCGCGCCAAAAACGGGGTGCTGTTCGGTGGTATTGGATCCAATCACAAATAAGGCTTGGGATTGTTTGGCTACATCGTCCATCGAGTTGGACATGGCACCCGAACCAAAGGAAGTCGCCAGACCGGCGACGGTGCTGGAGTGTCAGAGCCGGGCGCAGTGGTCAATGTTGTTGGTACCGATCACCTGTCGCGCCAGTTTGTTCATCAGGTAGTTCTCTTCGTTGGTGCACTTGGCGGAAGTCAGGACGCCGATGCTGTCAGGGCCATATTGCTGACGGATGCCGCTCAGTTTGTGGGCAGTGATCTCTAAAGCCGTATCCCAACTGGTTTCGACCCAATCCCAGCCGCTCTGGGCCTGGGGATCGTGGCTGTGGGTGGGGGTGTGGCCCGAGATCAGGCTGCGAACCTGGTCTTTTTCAAGGCCATCCAGCAGGTAACGGCGCACCTGGGGTTTGAGCAGGCGCTCGGGATGGTGGATGTAATCGTAGCCATAACGTCCCTTGACGCACAGGTGCAGGCCGTTGACCGGCGCCTTGGGGTTGGATGTGACCCGGATGACCTGGCCGTCCTTGATGTTCAGGTCAAACTGGCAGCCCACACCGCAGTAGCCGCAGGTGGTGGTGACCAGTTTGTCAGGTTTCCCGGCCCCAAGTGAGGGTTTGTTGTCCAGCGCGCCGGTCGGGCAGTAGGCCACGCAGGCGCCGCACGATTCACAGCGTGCACTGAGCAAATCGGTTTGGGCGCCGGCTGAGATTTCCGCATCAAAGCCGCGTTTGGTCAGGCCCCAGACGAAACGGCCCTGTACTTCTTCGCAGGCCCGGATGCAGCGGTTGCACAAAATGCATTTGTTCAGGTCAACCCACACGACCGGGTTGGGGTCGCTGTTGACGGGGTAGCGCGGGCTGGGGGATTGTTTCTGGTGGGGATCGAGCCCGAAGTGCCGCACCCAGTCCATGAACTGGGTCTCGCCTTTTTGGCCGTCCTGGTAGCCGCTGTCGTGGTAGGCAAACAGCAGAAACTCCAGGATTTCACGGCGGGATTTAAAGAGTGCTTCACTCTCGGTGTTGACTTCCATGCCCTCGCTGACCGGCAGGGCGCAGGAAGCCGCCATGCCGCGCGCGCCTTTGACTTCCACCAGGCACAGCCGGCAGCCGCCATAGGGTTTCAGATCGGGATGGTCGCACAGGGTTGGGATGGTAATGCCGAGTTTTTCGGCGGCGCGCAGCACCATCGTGCCTTCAGGGACTTCGACGGGGGTGCCGTTAATGGTCAGGTGGGTCATGACAGGTTCTCCAGAATTTTGCTTCCAGATTTATGCGACAGCTTGAATAATAACAATATAACATGAATATTCCTCGGTGATATTCATGTTTTTGTCATTGATTTAGAGTGAAGTTTTTTACTCACCAGTTCACCTGAGGCCCCGGGCAGAAGCCTGTCTTACTGCCACCCACTTTTTTGGATCAAGCTTTTTCAGATCGTACCCAATCAAAAAACACCCCAAAAATTCAACATTGCTTGTATGGTTTCACTCGGCTTAATGATGTTCCAGTCATCCCCTCTACTCGCTGGCATAATACCACTACAAAATGGGTTTTCTTTTTATGGGTTTTTCAACCACTCCACGATCAACTCGACTGCCTCAGGCAGCAGGGCGGCGGTCTGACTGGATAGTTCCTGGTCAAAACCGAAATGATAGCCGCGCACTGAGAGCAGGGCGGCGCGTGGTTTTCGGTGGTAGATCGTTTCGCACATCGAGAGCAGCGATTGGGGGGTCAGATGATGGGTGAAAGGTGAGCGCTGAAACTCGCTCTCAACCTGCACCAGCCGTACTGGCTCGGGAATATCACCGGTGTGGGCATCCACGAAACAAACCTGTGAATAGAGGCTGATCTCCTCGGCCATTTCAGGGGTCAGCTGCAGGTAAAATGCAAAATCCAGCCGGTCGTTGGTCCGGAATTCGTCTTCGTAGCTGGTGGGGGCAGGCAGGCCCAGACGAATGGCAGTCGCCTGTAGAATATGCCAGGCGATGCCATCGTCCTGCCGGTCCGGGTTGCCGTAACCGATTAACAGGCTGTGTTTCAAGGCTTAGCGACCGTAACCGGTCCCCATGATGTAGTTTTCAAGTTCTGTGATGGTGCCTTTTTGTTCTTCGAGCATGGCTTCGGCCAGGCGGCGCAGCGAGACGATACCGATGACATGTTCATTTTCCAGGACGGGCAGGTGGCGGACACGGTAACGACCCATCAGTTCGATGCACTGGCGCACGGAGGTCTCGGGTTTGACCATGACCATCTCATGCGTCATGACGTCCTTGATCAGGGTGTCTGCGGCGACATGTCCCTTGACTTCGCCCAGGCGGGCGTAATCGCGCTCGGTGAAAATGCCAATGATCTTGTTGCCCTCAGAGATCAGGATGGCGCCGGTGTTGCCCTCCTCCATGACCTTCAGGGCATCCAGGACGGTGCCGGTGGATGCGACGGTATAGACTTTCGAATCTGTTTTTTCGTTTAGTAATTTGCGAACAATTGCCATGTTATTTTTCCTTTCGGTGCCGAAGAGTTCGAAATAGGTCAGGACGTGAAAATTATGATGATCTATTTTACGTCCAACAAGCCAGAAGTAAAACACTAGTTTTGAATACTGCTTATTTTAATGGCAGAAGCCGAATTTTTGTTATTCAATCACGCGTGATGGTCCTGATCAGAGCGCCGTCCGGCCCGATCATCTCGAGTTGGATGGGCATTTGCCCGATGGCATGCGTAGAGCAGGACAGGCACGGGTCATAAGCGCGGATGGC
>CAZLJB010000368.1:0-4224 GCA_964559195.1 uncultured Anaerolinea sp.
TCTGGGTTTCGCTCAACTCTGAATTGAGCTTATGCATGGCTCCGCGCTGGGTTTCCACAATGGTATTTTGTTTTTCAAGTGTTTTTAGCTCTTGTTCAAGGCGTGCTTTTTCGGAACTGATTTCAGATAAAGGCGCCAGACGTAGTTTGGACTGTTCGCGAAACCGTGCGATAATGACCTGCGACTGTTCCAGCTCAGTGCGAATATTTATCCTGGCCTCCAGTTCTGTAAGTACAGCCAGTACCTGGGCAAGCTCATCCTCAAGTTGTCCGATTTGTTCTTGGCGTACCTGTGTTTGTCTGGCCAGAATTTGAAGACCGTCACGTTCTTGTTCCAGCCGGGCTTGTTCTGCGCCGATCCTGGCAAGGGGTGCCTGGCGGTATTTTTCTTGTTCGCGGAAAGTTTCGGCAAGTTTATTCCAAACTTCCAATTCTGAACGGGCTGAGCGCCAGGTTTGATAAGCATTTTCTACCACATCTGTTTTGGAGATAATCGTGATGAATTGATCACGCTCAAGGTTCCGACTTGCCTGGCGGGTCAGGATTGTCTGCAGGTTTCCATTTGCCCGAATCATTTGTAAACCAAGCCCGTCAACCACTTCTTGTTGGCGTTTTAAAGATTCCAGAGTCTGTTTTATAGTGCCCATGACAAGTTCTTGGTTTTTTCGGGTTTCCACAAGGCGTGTCAGATCGGCCTCCAGCTCTCGCAGGCGTGATTTACGAGTTGGTTCCTCGGTCAATTCGGAATTGATCTCAGACAGGCGCCCATCCAGCGAGGCAATTTCATTCTCGATTATCTTTCGTTTTTCGGCTGTACGTTCACGATAAGTTTCCCATAACTCAAGGCCCAGGATACTGGCCAGGATGCGCTTCCGATCGGTTGGCCGTTGTTGGGTAAATTGATCAGCTTTGCCTTGCAGAAAGAAAGATGCGTTTACAAATGTGTCGTAATCCAGCCGCAGGATGGATTCGATTCGGGCTTGAGTGGCACGAACAGTGGCATCGGATAATACCCGAAACTCCGCACCGTTCCGGATCTGGAACTCAAGCACGGTTGTTTTTCCACGTGCCAGAATGCGCTGGAT
Organism: uncultured Anaerolinea sp.; assembly: GCA_964559195.1. GTDB lineage: Bacteria > Chloroflexota > Anaerolineae > Anaerolineales > Villigracilaceae > UBA5195. Next base: position 1,085 of record CAZLJB010000368.1, read on the forward strand.
GCGGTAAATATTTTGCTCATATTCGAAAATGAACGCCACCTCAGCAATATCGCTGGCACTATTGATCAGGGAGTCGTCTCGTTTGCGAGCTTGGCCAAACAATACCCAGGTGATTGCATCCAATAAAGAAGATTTGCCAGCTCCGTTGTGTCCAGAGATGCAAGCCAGTTCAAATGTAGTGAAATCGACCTCAACCGGGTCACGATAGGATAGGAAACCAGCAAGTTTTAGCCGAAGTGGAATCATACTTTTATTTTAACCTACGATTGGTGGTTCTCAGGTAATTCGACTTGCCCGGTCTTGTGACTGATGTTATCATAGCGATGTGATTAATCTTGATGTCGCCACCAGCCGCCGCCGTACTATTTTGATTGCGATTATTTTGGCGACTATTCCTTGTTATTGTATTGGCTGGTTGGCCTGGACTCTTACCCCGGAAAAACTGACACCCACACCAACCCCTACAATTACGGCAACCTTTACGTCTACTTTGCCGGTTTCAGCCACTTCCTTGATTATTCGAACCCCGACAGCCGGTCCTTCGGCAACTCCGAGCCTTCTCACGCTCACGGCTACCCAACCATCGACACTTACGTTTACCCCAACACCCAGTCATTCCCCAGCTCCAACATGGACGCCTTTCCTGCCGCCCACCTTTACGTCGACACCCAGTTGGACTCCTCTTCCACCAACGGCGACCTTTACTTCATCGCCTATTCCAGCATCCCTGACACCCATTCCGCATACATCCACACCTGTACCTCCGTCAGCGACGGCTACTACCCCGGCTCCTGTTGAAACGAGCACATCAACTCAAACAGTTACACCTATTCCCTGATTGTAAATTATTCATTTCCTAAAGAGCTTATGCCCATGCCTGAAATTTCCCCTTTTTTGAAGTCCTTACTGTCTGTATCCGGCCTTTCGGGCTACGAAGCACCTGTCGCCAAGTTGATTGATGAAAAATGGAGATCGCTGGTTGATCAATTAACAGTCAGTCGCCTTGGTTCATTGCATGGTCTGAAAAAAGGGTCTTTTGTCCCTGATCAAACCGGAAAAATCCGCAGACCTTCAATTATGATCGCGACTCATATGGATGCGATTGGTTTGATGGTCAGCGAGGTGCTGGGTGAATTTCTACATATTACGCAGATAGGTGGTATTGATCCGCGAATTTTGCCTGGGACACCTGTTCTTGTCCATGGAACCAAACGGGGAAAAACGGAAGAATTATTTGGGGTTGTGGTACAACCACACCAACGTGCTTTACCGTCCGGTACGAATGACGCGCCTGTGCCGCTGAAAGATCTTTTGATTGATGTTGGGTTAAACGCCAAAGATCTTGCTTCGCGAGTAAATATTGGTGACCTGGCTTCGTTTGCAACCCAACCTGTTGATTTATCAGGTGGGGTTATCTCAGGGCATACTCTCGATAATCGTGCATCGGTGGCGGCATTGACGGTAGCTTTGGAAGAATTGAAGGGCCGGGACCATGCCTGGGATGTTTGGGCGGTGGCTACTGTCCAGGAAGAAACTGTCCTGGGTGGTGCTTTTACATCGGCTTTTGAGCTTCGCCCGGATCTGGCTGTGGCGGTGGATGTAACTTTCGCGAAGGGTCCTGGCGCTTCTGATTGGAGCACTTTTTCATTAGGGAAAGGCCCAACCCTGGCCTTCGGTCCCAATATCCATCCAGCGTTGTTTAATAAATTCAAAGATATAGCTGACAAGTTGGAGATCCCTTATGCGGTTGAAATCGAACCGAAGCACAGTGGGACGGATACGTATGCCATGCAGGTAACTGCGGAAGGCATTCCATCCATTGTAATTGGAATTCCACTGAGGTATATGCATACACCGGTAGAAATGGTGGCTTTGAAGGATATTCAGCGGGCCGGGCGCCTGTTGGCAGAATTCATTGCTGCACTAGAAGTTGATTTCATCGATAAAATCACCTGGGATGATTAAAAAAATGGCTGATAAGACCCCTGTAATTGGTGCTTCGCAGTTTAATCTGCTGGAAAAATTATGCAATGCCTCGGCTATCTCCGGTGACGAAGGTGAAGTTCGCAAGATTGTCCTGGAAGAAGTAAAACCGCTGGCTGATATCGTAAAGGTGGATGCGCTCGGGAATGTTCTGGTGACCCGGCTCGGGAAAACATCTGAGTGCCTGCGTGTGATGTTGGATGCGCATATGGACGAAGTTGGTTTTATGTTGACCAATGATGATGGCGATGGTTTATTTAACTTCGAAATCATTGGCGGCATTGACCCACGCTCTCTACCCGGTAAGCAGGTATTAGTTGGCAAAAACAAGCTCCCGGCTGTAATTGGAGCGCGCCCCATCCATCTGACCACTGCCGAAGAAAGGCAGAGAAAGATACCGGTGGATGCCTTGAGAATCGATCTGGGACCGGGTGGCTCCGCCAAGGTCAAAGTTGGTGATCGCGCGGCCTTTGCCACCAGGTTTCACCGCTCCGGGGCAAGTTTCTTTGCCAAGGCAATTGACAACCGAATTGGGGTAGTTACGTTAATTGAGTTGCTCAGGACTGCGCCAGAAAATGTCGATTTGTGCCTCTCTTTTTCGGTGCAGGAAGAAATTGGTTTGCGCGGTGCCCGGGTGGCAGCTTATCATTTTAATCCTGATCTAGCCATTGCAGTTGATGCAACCCCGTCCCATGATTTGCCAGTTCATGATGGTTCTGAAAATACTTTTTATAACACCAGGCTTGGATTGGGACCAGCGATTTACACCTTTGATGCAGGCACATTGAACGACCCGCGTTTGATTCGATTTCTGGTGGAAACTGCCGATGAATCTCATATTCCTTATCAGTTTCGTCAGCCTGGTGGAGGGGGCACAGATGCAGGTGCAATTCATCGCGTGCAGGCGGGAGTGCCCACGGTAAGTGTTTCCGTGCCGCACCGCTATACTCATACGGCCATATCTCTCTCGCGTGTGGACGATTGGAAAAATACCCTGGCCTTGCTGCATACTGCACTCAAGCGCATTTCTCCGGCTTTGTTGGCTCAGGAAAGACCCTGAAAAAGCTTCAGGTGGGCTGCCCAATAATAATGAACTCTTTTGATTACTGTATTGATGGAAATTATCTGACATGAATGGATTAATGGCTTTGTTGGGT
>CAZLJB010000369.1:0-4222 GCA_964559195.1 uncultured Anaerolinea sp.
TTTTCTAAGAATAGCCGAATTTCTTCTTGAGGATCATGATCAATCTGATTCATTAAAAAAGTATAACGCTAAAACCAGATTTGCTCAATCACAAATGACTCTACAAACCTTTTTAACCCATCATCCACGAATGGCCACGAAAAAACACGAAGAAGAACTTTCTGGCAAAAGCAACCAATCATCCACCCTGCCTTCTCCCCCGGGGAGAGGGCAGGGTGAGGGCAGGGGTGAAGACAACACCCCATCCTCCTCCGCCCCGCGGGTTGATATAACAGGCGGCACCCCTAATCATACCCGCGGGTCGTTGGTTGAAGGACGGCTGGTATGTAGGGCAAGTCCGTACGGGTTGTTGGTTTTTGAAAGACAGCCGCAATATGAGGGCAACGCCCCGCGGGTGGTTGGTTGGCTGTGAGTTTGAAGATTAACCCGCGGGGCGGATAGAATACCCCGCAGGTCGTTGGTCGATGGGCTCGGACGAGATTTATCTCGTCCGACGGGGCGCTGTAATATTCGTCGAGGTAATATTTCAAATGGGTGCTAAAATCAACCAAATTTTTTTGCGGGTTTTGTTCGAAAAATCGTATCTACTCACCACTATTTAGTTTGGAACTAAATCACCCTGGTTTTGCCGCGTAGAAGAACAAAGATCGGTGGTTTGCCCCGCAGGTGGATTTTTGACGGATGAATATCCGTCAAAAATCCACAAAAAAACACCTTCTTTTCTTTCTTGGGGATGGTTTCCTACCTGGGAAAACACCCGGTGAGTAGTTACGAAAAATCATAGGTGGAGGAAACAGTGAAGAAAAAGCTTTTTGTCATTATTATTCTGGTGTTGATTGGGTTGACGGGCTGGTGGCTGTTCCCGATTCGGAAAACAGCCGCGCCTGGCGGGCCGGTCACACAGGTCATCCAGACTGGTTCAGGGGGAGTTCGAGGTTTTAACAAGGAGGGACTGGATATTTTTCTGGCCATTCCGTATGCCGAATCCCCAACCGGTGATCTGCGTTTCAGACCACCGCTGGCTCACAAGCCCTGGTCGGGCAGCCTGGATGCCTATGGCCCTGGCGCGTTTTGTCCGCAGGCCTACGACAAGGTCGTCATTGATAATCCGAGTGAAGACTTAAACAACGAAGACTGCCTGACCCTGAATATCTGGGCTCCCAGCCCGGCCAAAGCTAAACGGGCCGTGATGGTGTTCATTCATGGCGGCGGCTTTGTCGGCGGATCGAGCAAGGAGCTGCTATACCAGGGTGACGTACTTGCCAGGAATGGCGATGTGATCGTGGTGACCATGAATTATCGCGTGGGCATGTTTGGTTTTTTTGACTTTTCTGTGATTGGCGGGCCTGAATATGCTGGCAGCGCCGACCTTGGCATCCAGGATCAGCTGCTGGCCCTGCGCTGGGTCAAGCAGAATATCGCGGCTTTTGGCGGCGATCCGCAGAATATCACCGTTTTTGGCGAATCGGCTGGCGGCGCGAGCGCGCTGGCTTTGCTGGGTGTGGATCAGCCTCAGGAATACTTTAAGCGCATGATCGTGATGAGCGGCTCGCCCCTGCACACGGCTGAAAATACGCGCAATATTGCCAACTTACTCAAAAACCAGACCGGCATCAGCTGGCCGGTGGTCTGGAAGGTCATGCCGACCAGCGCCGTGATGTATATTCAGAAAAAAGTGTTGGATGCGGTTGGGGCACCGCTTTCGGACTTGATCTTTGCGCCAACCTATGGCAGCGATTACGTGGTCAAGCGCAGCCCGCTGGAAGCGGTCAGCGCTGGAAATACCAGGGGTATTGATCTGATGCTGGGCAACATGGCAGATGAGCTGAGTTATTGGTCTTTCTACGATACGCCTGCCAGCCATATTTGCAAGCAAACCGTCCAGGATAACCTGTTTACCGGTATCGATAAGAGCATTGAGCCAAAACTCCAGGTACTTTATGATATTTATGCCAGTGATCCGCAGCGCAAGTGGAGAGAACCAGGCGATATCCTGTTGGCGATGGGGGATGATTATGCCTTCAGAGTGCAGGCGCTGCAGCTGGCTTCGCAGCAGGCGCCTGTTTCGAAGACCTATTATTACCGGATGGATTACCCGGTCAATCTGCCCGACCAACCCTGCCAGAATAACCGCGCGCCGCACGGGGCCGAGCTGCCCTTTTTGTTTGGCAAGATCGATACCCCGACCGGGTACGATTTTATTGGCAAACCGCGCGATGCCCAGGATGAAACACAGCGCCAGCATTTGACGGATCAGTTCATCAGAGCCTGGACCAATTTTGCTAAAACTGGTGATCCGAATGGCGGAGATTTGCCGCAGTGGCCGGTTTTTGAGGCCGGCAGCCAGCCAACCATGACCTTTTCTGCCAGTCCGCAGGTTGTGAATGGGCCGTTCAAGGCGGAGTACCAGGCCATGGCGGATTTTATGCAGGGTTTCAGCGTTTTTGATGGATTGAAGTAAGCCGTGCCATATTAAAGATAACAGCCCGCGCTGATGGTCAGTTGTGACCGGCAGTGCGGGCTGTTTTTGTGCAGGTGAAGTGGTTTAGCCGCCGCGCTCGATGATCTTTTTACCGTAGCGGGTTTGCAGCTCGTCGAGGGCCTGCTGAAGTTTGCGGGCTTTTTCGCTCTGCCCACCCCATAGCTCCATCTGCCGGATAGGGGCACCCAGGTTACTGACCCCTACGCCGATCAACCGCACGGGCTGGCCTTTTTCGCGCACCTTGTGCAGCAGGGCCAGCGCGGCCTGGTAGATTTCGCCATCCAGGTTGGTGGCCACCGGCAGGGTTACCTGGCGGGTGAGGGTGGTGAAATCGGGCCAGCGCAGTTTGAGGCGAATGGTGGTACCGGCCAGGTGTTCCTGGCGCAGGTTGTGGCCCACTTCGGTCGAAAGCTTTTTGAGCATACTCTCGAGGGCTATGTCATCCTCCAGGTCGCGGGCGAAGGTATTTTCCTGGCTGATGGATTTGGTGGTGTGTTCGTTGACGACCGGTCGATCGTCCTGTCCGAGGGCGTGATGGGCCAGTTCGCGGCCGTGCTCGCCGAACATGCTCGCCAGGCTGGCTTCGCCCAGGGCTGCCAGTTCGCCGATGGTGTGCACGCCCATTCCGGAAAGACGTTTTTCGGTCTTAGGGCCGACGCCCCACAGCATTGAGACCGGCAGTTTGCTCAGGAATTCGGCTTCGGTTCCAAAAGGCACAATGGTCAGGGCAAAGGGGTAATCCGGCAGCCCGCGCGCGGCTTTTTTACCGCTTTCGGTGGCAATTTTGGCGACCAGCTTGTTAGAAGCCACCCCCACCGAGCAGGGCAGGCTCAATTCGTCCAGGATTTGGGCCTGCAGGGCGCGGGCGGTTTCGAGGGCGGGGGGGCGCATATCGCTGATATCGACAAAGGCTTCGTCGATCGAAATTTGTTCGACCAATGGGGCCAGGTTGTTGAGGCGATCCATGACCTGCTGCGACAGTTCCTCATATTTTGCCCGTCCGGGCGGCACGACCAGCAAGTTGGGACACAGGCGCAGGGCCTGGCTCATGGGCATGGCGGAATGGACCCCCAAAGCGCGCGCGGCGTAGGAGCAGGACGCCACCACGCCGCGTTGATCGGGCCGTCCTCCGACTGCAAAAGCCTTGCCTTTCAGGCCGGGTTGCTGCAGCTCTTCAGCGGCGCAGAAAAAAGCGTCCAGATCTAGATGTAAAATGGTGCGAGGCATCTGCCAGCCCATTCTCCTTGCAGTTAGATTTGCGGGCCAAAGACCAGCAGAAAACCTCCCAGGCGTAAGGTGTCACCTGTCATGAGGGTCGACTGCTGGTTTTTAATCGGCTTGCCGTTCAGGTATGTACCCTCCGGGCTGCCCAGGTCAATCAATGTGAAGCCGTGCTGATCTGCCAGGATTTCGGCGTGCCAGGGTGCAATCCGGGCGTCCTGCAGGCAAACCTCGTTAGCGGGGTCGCTGCCGATCCGGCAGGGGAAGTGCAACAAGGGCAGCATCCTGCCCACACCCGCGCCGCGCTTGATGATCAGGGCCGGGTTGGCGGGTTGGGTGAGCGGCTCGGGCTCCGAATTGCCGAGGGATCGGCGGCGGCGAATGAAGCCGACCACCACCCCCATCACGATCAGGCCAATCAAAATAAACAGGACCGGGATGAACAGCCATTCAAATCCTGTGGAAGCTGTTGGGCTGCTGCCTTGGGGCGTGAGATCGATCAGCGGTTGGGTGTTGGAG
>CAZLJB010000370.1:0-4213 GCA_964559195.1 uncultured Anaerolinea sp.
GCCTTGAAGGCAGCATCTACCCCCAGCGATGTGGCAGAATCATTTTCTCCAGCAATATGCCGCTGCCGGATACCGGTAAGTTCACGAATTTTCTCATCGCTCGTGTCCACCATTTTGCTAATATCATCATTGGTCAACACTTTATGAGGAACTGACATTCCCCAACCAGTGATATGTGCGTAAGGCATTTTTACTCCTTAATAAAAAACGATTGACTTAACAATCAATAAGCCTTTTCGCTTACTCTTCATAACGGCTAAAAATCAATGTGGCGTTATGCCCACCAAAGCCAAATGAATTAGACATAATATGACGAGGGTGAGCAGTACGGGCGGCATTAGGTATATAATCCAAATCACAATTTGGATCCGGATGCTGGTAATTAATCGTTGGCGGGAGCACATCGCGTTGAAATATCTCCGTACAAATAGCGGCTTCAACTGCGCCTGAAGCACCCAACAAGTGGCCGGTCATTGATTTGGTGGATGATACCGCCACTCTGTATGCGTGTTCTCCAAATGTAGACTTTATAGCTGCAGTTTCCGATTTATCATTTAACAATGTAGATGTGCCATGGGCATTAATGTATTCAATTTCATTCGTTTTAAGACCGGCATTTTCTAACGCAAGCTGCATACAAAGAGCGGCACCAGCGCCATTCTCAGCTGGGGCTGAAATATGATAAGCATCATCAGTTGTTCCATAGCCACTTATCTCACTTAATATTTTCGCCCCACGGGCTTGGGCATGTTCCAATGATTCCAGCACAAGTATTGCGCCTCCCTCACCCATTACAAAACCATCTCGATGTTGATCAAATGGACGGGATGCTCCAATTGGGTTTTCATTAAATGTAGATAGGGCTGTCATGACATTCAAACCTGCCATTGCAACACTAACTATGGATGCTTCAGAACCACCCGCAAACATCACGTCTGCAGAACCCCGCCGGATCATCTCAGCCGCTTCACCAATTGCGTTCGAGCCAGTGGCACACGCAGTCACAAAAGCTGCGTTCGGACCGCGAACCCCAAGCCTTATCGCAATCGTACCAGCTGCATTATCTGCAATCATCATCGGGACAAGAAAAGGGCTGACTCGATCAGCACCTTTCTCGCGAAGCACTTCAACTTGTTCGAGAAGAGTACCAATCCCTCCGATACCTGTGCCCACCAAAGCGCCGATCCGATCACGATTTTCGTTTGTAATAATTAAACCCGCCTGCTCTTTAGCCTCTTGTGCTGCAACCACGGCAAATTGACAGAATCGATCCATCCGGCGTGCTTCCTTGACACCCAATATTGCCGCAGCATCAAACCCCTTAACTTCACAAGCAAAACGTGTTTTATGACCAGAAGCATCAAAATGAGTAATTGGCCCAGCTCCCGAAACGCCATTGACCAGGGCAGTCCAGGTATCTTGAAAATTATTTCCGAGTGGACTAATACACCCAAGCCCAGTAACAACAACTCGTCTACGCATCGTGTACCATCTCCTGTAATAATAAATACAAAGCAAGCTGGCGCAACAATACTGCGCCCACCTGCAGTTCAAGAAAATATAACACGGTGATTGAAAAAGGGATACGAGCCAATTACCCCTTCAAAAGACTAAAATCCTTCTTTTCATCATCTGGCAGATTAAGTGGGGGAAGCTCGACAAGAGAAGCTAATCCGAAATGTTGTAAAAATTCTGGGGTAGTACCGAATAATATCGGTCGTCCCGGTCCATCAGAACGCCCAATCTCTTGTAATAAACCTTTGCTTAACAAACTTTTTATTACCCCATCGCTATTAACGCCCCGAACCGCATCTACTGCTGGGCGAGTAACGGGCTGTTGGTATGCAATTATCGCTAGAGTTTCCAAAGCTGCACGACTTAGCCTCGATGTCGCTTCCAAACCAAGAAATCGTTCAATAGAATCTGCCAATTCAGGTGCGGTTGTCAATTGAATACGACCTGCATGTCTCTGTAATCTAAGACCTCGGGTTTTAAGGATTTCATCTAATTCTTCCAAACCTTTTTCAACATTACTAACTGATAATTCCAGAACAACCGCTAATTGTGCTGATGCCACCGGTTCAACCGCTACGAATAAAAGACCTTCAAGCAAAGCAGCCAGATTTAAATCATTTGATAATAAGTCGCTCATGCTATAATTGCTCCGGTTTTATAAATTTTTGGAGCCCCATATTTATCAGGGGTGGAGAGTCTTAATGAAATCAAGAATATTTTTCATCTTTTTTGCATTGTTTTCCGTTATTATTAGCTCCCTTGCCTGTACAATATTTGTAGGTGGCCCCAAATATCCTACCACATCCATTTCGGTGTCAACAGAAGCAGTAGGTAATTTAGACCAACAGTTTCTGGCTGCACAAACTGAGGCAGCGCAAAGCGGAGTATTAACAATAACCATCAACGAAACCCAAATTACATCCTTGCTTGCCAACAAACTTAATTCCCAGACTGATCCGTTTATTCAGAATCCTCAAGTTTATTTGCGAGATGGAGAAATTCAAATTTTCGGACAAGCCACACAAGGCAATCTACAAGCAAATATTCGCATAATTCTTTCTGCTTCTCTTGATTCTGACGGCAAGCCAGTATTAACCATCAAATCCACTGATTTTGGACCTTTTCCTGCGCCGAATGGATTAAACCAAACAATAAGCTCGTTCATAGATCAAGCTTTCACCGGGTCTATTGGTCCGGTTGCAACAGGGCTACGAATAGAAACTATCACCATTGCTGATGGTATTATGACCATCAGCGGAAAAATTAAGTAGATCGATTATACCAAGTGTTGTCAATCAAAATAATTCTCCGCTGGACCCTTTTAGCCACCCTACTAGTTTCTTCAATGTTTGGGTGCACCGCCCCGCGCGTCTCTCAAAGTAATAGCAATATCCCAGCTATTCTTATAGCGGATGGAGTCACAAAAACAATTACAGTCCCATCCGGGAGTAAAATCCAACAAGTGCTTGATTCCGCTGGAATTACACTGGGCAGTCTGGATAAAGTGGAACCACAAACCTACACTATTATCACAGCTGGGATAACCATAAAGGTTACCCGCGGCAAAGAAGTGTTCGAAACAACCAAATCTATTATTCCATTTGAACGGCAGACTGTGAAAAATGAGTCTATGCCACTTGGGGAAACCAGGCTTCTCCAACCTGGTATAAATGGCAACCAAGAAATTATATACAGGCATTATTTTGAAGAAGGAAAACTGGTCAGCACAAGTATTTCACGTATAACAATTTTGGAACAGGCATTACCTGAAATCTTAATGGTTGGGGTTCAAGCACCTTTTGCGCCTCTACCAATACCAGGCAAACTTGTGTATATTTCAGGCGGAAACGCTTGGCTTATGCAAACTTCGACTTCCAAACGAACCCCGCTAATCACAACAGGGGACCTTGACGGAAGGATCCTAAAATTATCCAACGATGGATCCTGGTTACTTTTCACTCGCAAATCTTCTAAGAAACCTGAAATTGAGATCAATACACTCTGGGCGCTAAATATTGACAACCCAAAAGCCAGCCAAATCGATCTAAAAACGACCAACACCATACACTTTGCTGACTGGGATCCAACAACAATCTCGACTCTTCGAGTGCTATATTCCACGGTCGAGCCCCGTCCGGCAGCACCAGGATGGCAAGCAAATAACGACCTTTTTCGGATGGTGGTTGGTACGAATGGTAATTTGGGTGTGCGTGAAAAAATTATTGACACAAATACCGGTGGCGTATATGGCTGGTGGGGAACAGATTTTATCTGGTCACCTTCTGGCAATCTTCTGGCATTTAGTCGTCCGGATGGAATTGGTATCGTTAGTTTTAAAAATAAAAACCTCATTCAGTTGATTAATATGGCGGCTTTGCAAACCCACTCAGATTGGGCCCTCATTCCTGGGCTTGCCTGGGGCGCTGATGACCAAACCATTTATTATGTCTCTCATGCCCCACCACCCACTCTCGTAAATTCAGAAGAATCTCCAAATTTCGACCTGAATGCAGTTTCATTAGCAACCAATATCAATATTCGGATGGTTCAACAAAGTGGTATGTTTGCGTATCCAGCCACATCATCACCTCGCCAAATAGGCACGGAACGTTCATATTATGTTGCTTTTCTTCAGTCTCTTGCGCCAACTCAATCAGAGACATCAGGGTACAAGCTCATCATCATGGACCGGGATGGT
>CAZLJB010000371.1:0-4209 GCA_964559195.1 uncultured Anaerolinea sp.
GCGTGTCATTTCGTGGGTGAAGGCGGCATTGAGTTTGCGGCGATAGATGTACTGGCCGGCGTTGCGGGCAGCATCGATTTGGTCACGGCCTTTGAAGATCTGCTGTTGCCGCTGGCTGAGCATCTCGTCAAATTGTCCGGGGGCCAGGCGCTGGTATTGGTTTTCAAAGATGATGAATTTTTCGTCAAAGCGGCTGGAGGGTTGTTGGCTTTTTTCCTGTTCTACAGGAGTTCCAAAGCAGAGCAGAGCGATCGGGAAAACGTATTTGGGCAGGTTGAACATCTGGCGATGGGTTTCGTAGTGTTCCATGATGTCGCCAATGTAGCAGGAGCCCAGCCCAAGCGATTCGGCGGCGATGACGGCGTTTTGGGCGGCGATCAGGGCATCACAGCAGGCCAGGAAGAGGTCGCCCTCGGCGGGGGTGCGCATGCTTTCGTTTTTCGCGGCACAGTCCTGCTGCACGCCGCTGGAGAGGAAGCCGTCAAACCAGCGTTGGTAATCTGCCAGGAAGAGCCAGACCAGCGGGGCAGTGGCGATGAAGGGCTGGTCGTCGCAGGTTTGCGCCAGGCGATCCTTGAGGCGCTGGTCGGTGATATCCAGGATGGAATAGAGCATCAGGTTGCCGGCAGTGGGTGCGCGCAGGGTGGCCTGCCGCAGGGCGGCTTGGACCTGGGGGCTGACGGGTGTTTTGGAATAGGCGCGGATGGATTTACGGTTGAGCAAGACATCGATGACCGGGTTCATGCTGGGGATTGTTCCTTGGACAGCCTGAGTTAGGTGAGGAGGCTGCCGAAAAAAAGAAAGGGGCGGATCGGTGAAGATCCTGCCCCCATGTGTTTAGAAGAGCACGTATTGCTGCAGGAATTTATCGAGGGTTTCGTGAAAGTCGATGATGTTTTCGGTTTTGCGGAAACCATGGCCTTCGCCAGGATAAAGCCGGTAGATGTGCGGAATCTTGTTGGCACGCAGGGCTGCCACGAGCTGCTCGGAATGTTCGGGTGGCACCACTTTGTCATCGGCGCCCTGGTAAACGGCGACAGGGTCTTTGATCTGGTGCAGGTGATAGGTGGGTGACCAGGCTTTGTAACGTTCGGCGGCCTCGGGCAGCGGCCCGACCAGCGAGTCGTTGTAGCGCTCTTCGAATTTGTGGGTACCCACCAGCAGGTCGAACAGGCTGGCAACACCGAACAGGTCGACGCCGGCTTTGAAAACGCCAGGATAATGGATCAAGGCGTTCATGACGGTATAGCCGCCTGCCGAGCCGCCCATGATGACGATGCGGTGTGGGTCGGCCAATTCCAGGGCAGCCAGGACGCCGGCAGCGCCGGCGGCGTCTTCCGTATCGACCAGGCCCCATTTTTCACGCAGCATGAGCATGTAGCTGCGGCCATAACCGGTGGAACCGCGGTAATTGACTTCGATGTAGCTGTAGCCGCGGGTGCAGAAGAAGGCGGCACTGCTGTTGTAGCTGCTGAAGGCGGCGGAGGTGGGTCCGCCGTGGATGTTGACGATGGCGGGTGGCAGGCCGTCGCTGGTGAAGCGCGTCGAGCTGGGCGGGTAGTACAGAGCGTGGATGACGGTGCCATCCTGGGCGGGCCATTCGATGGGGCGTGGCTCGGGTAGTTCGCTGGCGGGGACGGCTTCGTTGGATGAGCGGCGCTGGATGGTGGTTTGACGATTTTCTTGGGTCACCACGCGGCTGGTGATGTGCGGGGCGGAGGCCAGAAAGGCCAGTTGTTCGCTGACAGGTGAACAGGCCAGTTGGGAGATCCAGGTGTAGGGGGCGATGGCGAGCGAGTGGGTTTCAGCGCTGCTAAGTTCAACAGCCCACAGGCTGCGCCAACCTTTGTCATTTTTGGGGTAGTAGATGCGGGCCGAATCTGGGCTCCAGGCGATCAGGCGCTGGCCCTGGGCCCAGGCGGGTTGGAGCAGGGCGGCGTTGTGCACCAGGACGCGTTTTTCGCCGCTGGCCAGATCGATGATATTCAGGCTGTCCCATTCGCCATCGTTGGCCAGGAAAGCCAGCCAGCGGCCATCTGGGGAGTAGGCGGGTTGGAAGACCGGCAGGTCGGGTGAACCGTAGACCTGGCGGGTGCTGCTGATTTCCGTGCCGTTGAGTTGGGCGGTCATCAGGCGGGTGCCATCCCAGGGCATCTGGGGGTGGTTCCACTCGATCCAGGCGATTTGGCGGCCATCCGGGTGCCAGGTGGGCTGCATGTAGAAATCGGCGCCGCTGGCAAGCTTGACGGGCCAGGCGCTGCCATCGCTGCGGGCCAGGGCCAGGCAGTCGGCGCGGTCATAGGTGTGGACGAAGAGCACCTGGCTGCCATCCGGTGAGAGGGCGGGTGAGGCGCAGTCGCCAAATTCGGGGGTGATGGAACGCGGCAGGCCGCCAGCCAGTTCGGTGCGATGCAGGCGTCCGCCGCTGGCGAAGATAACCAGGCCGTTGCGGACGGTAAAATCGCCGCCGCCGTAGCCGACCCCGCCGCCGATTTTAAGACCGCCGGAAAGGTCGCGCGGGGCATCCGGGCCGGATTTATGCATGAGGGCGCTGACGCCGCTGAGGGATTCTAGCCAGACCAGGCTGCCGTCGCTGTTAAACTGGACATCTTCGAGGCGCAGACGGGCGCCCTGCATGGCGGGGGTGATGGGCGAGGGCCAGAGACCGAAGGGGATTTTTTGTTTTTCGGGCATCGGGATCCTTAAAGGGTGCATCTTTATAGGTGGGGCGTCATTTTGCTGACGAGTTTGTCTTTGGGCTGGTAGCCGGTGACACGTTCAACCATCTGTCCATTCTTAAAGAGCATGATGGTGGGGATGCCCATGATGCCGTACTGCATCAGAACGTTGGGGTTCTGGTCGGCGTCACATTTGAGGACTTTGACCTTGCCATCCCATTCTCCGGCGAGCTGCTTGATGATGGGGTCGACCATTTTGCAGGGTCCACACCAGACTGCGGTGAAATCCACCAATACGGGTAAGGGTGAAGCGAGTACTTCGTGTGCAAATTCCAACTCGGAAACGTAAGAAACTTCTGCCATTTGGATGCTCCTATATTTTGATTAATATTATCACGCCTGCGCAAGAGGTACGTTAGAATATTGAGAAGTAATTTCAAATCTAAAATTTTCATAGGTTCCGTGGATTCTGGTGATTGCTTTTCCGGTTTGTTCGGGGTAGTATCTTGATAGTTCGGAGGCGGAGGGCTTTAAGGCTTTTACCACGAAACACACTAAATACACGAAAAAAACCAGGGCGATTTAGATTCGTTTTTGATGATGAGTGAGGTTGGGAGGGGGCGGTATGCAAAGGCCGGGGGGGAAAATCGGGTTGGGTTTTGGTAAATATACCAAAATAGACCGGGCATACTCCAATATTTGGCGCTGGAAAAAAATTCACAGATGCTCCGGGTTGGAGGGGGTCAGATGGGGCGAAATTTGCTGAGTGGATGGATTGGTATCGGGCCTGGCAAAGACTTTCTCAAGGAGTTCCAGTTCGGATTTGGTGAGGCTGGTCAGGTTGAGGCCGGTGAATGGGTTGGATGAATAATCAGAGAGATTGAGGCTGTTTGTTTCGCGGGCGATGTCGGCGAGGATGCCGCGGATCTGGGTAAAGATCTCGGCGTTGAAGTGCCGGGTTTCGATGAATTGGAAGCCGCCATCGGGGGTGGGTATTTTTTTGACATGGCGGGACCAAATGAAGTCCGGCTGGGTGAGGTAGGGTTCGAGTTGGGCATAGGCGATTTTGAGTTTTTCGATGCGTTCGTGTTTGAGCGAGAGGCCGGTTTCGACGATGGAGCGGCGGTATTCAGCAAAGGTGCGGTCGGCGAGGTTACGCTGAATTTCGTCGAAGGCGAAGACGCGAGCGCCCCAAGCGTAAGATGTGGACCATTTTTTCAGGGTAGCGAGGCTGTGGGTGGGGGCATCGGCTTGATGGGCGTATTTTTCGAGAAGTTTTTCGCAGGTGCGGATACTGCCAAGGTGGCAGTAGTCACGCAGGGCGGTATTGGCGCGGGAGGATTCGGGTGAGACCGGGGATGCGTGCGGGCCGGCTGATGTGGCGGGGCGGGTGGGATCGGATGGATCCCAGGATATGGCGGGTTGTTGAGTGATTGGGTTTGGCATGTTTTTTTATGAACAGGCGTGTCCTGAGAGGAGTGCGGTTCAGTTTTTCGGAGATATTAGACATCTTCCATAACTCAAGAAATGT
>CAZLJB010000372.1:0-4202 GCA_964559195.1 uncultured Anaerolinea sp.
TGCGATAAAACCAATCTGAGAATAGATCGGAAAGGAAAAGACAAGCTTGTTTGTTCTGAAAAAACGCTTGCTGAGATGTAAAATACTCTTATGAAATCTCCCCTTCGACCCACCCATGTTGTGATTAATCTAAGCCAGCTGCGCCGGAATGTGGAAGCCATCCGGGCCAAAGTCTTTCCGGCGAAAGTGCTTGTCATGCTGAAGGCCAATGCGTATGGTCACGGCATTGACGGCGTCGCTCCATTTATTGAACCCTTTGTGGATGCCATTGGTGTCGCAGTTCTGGATGAAGGCATTCATCTGCGCGAGCTTGGGATTAACAAGCCGGTACTTGTGGCCGGAGGAACGCTGCCCGAACAGGTACCCTATTACCTGCAGCATGACTTGACCCTGACCATTTCCGCATCGGAAGTGTTGGAGGCTGCTGAAGCCGCGGGGCTGGCTGCCGGGAAACGGATCAGAGCCCATCTCAAGATTGATACAGGCATGGAGCGCGCGGGTGTGCGCTGGTATGAGGCCGGTTCATTAATCGAGCAATCGCTGCGCTGCTCGCATGTTGAAATAGAAGGGATTTATACGCACTTTGCCAACTCGGAAAGCCTGGAAGAGCCCGGGATGGCCCGGAGAACCGGTTTCTCGTACGCCAGCACCCAGCTGGAGCGCTTTAGTGAAGTGCTGGCTTATTACGAAAAACATAATTTGCCAATCCCGCCCTTGCGTCATACTGCCAATTCTGCTGCCATCCTGAACCTGCCGGAGAGTTACTTTGACATGGTGCGCCCGGGTGTGATGTTTTATGGGGTCTATCCGGATGATGAGGCTTTGCGTTCTGTGCCGATTGCGCCAGCCATGACCTGGAAATCGCAGGTGGTTTACAGCAAATTGACATTGCCGGGCAACCCGGTCAGTTATGGGTCGCTGTGGGTTTCGGATCACCCGGTCACAACCGCAACCATCCCGTGTGGGTACGCAGATGGCTACTTCCGGCGCATGACCAACCAGGCCAGGATGATCATCAACGGGCGAAAGTACCCACAGGTCGGGCGCATTTGCATGGATCAGTGCATGGTCAACCTTGAAGATGACAGCGCCCGCTTGGGGGATGAGGTCATCTTGTTGGGTCAGTCTGTACCCGGAGGCGAATCCATCCGGGCCGAAGATCTGGCAAGCTGGGCGGGCACCAATTCGTATGAAGTCATGACAAATATCAGCGCACGAGTGCCGCGGATTTTCTCGGTAGACCCAGAATGAATGGCCTGGTGCTAACCGGTCAGCACAGGGTATTTCCTGATGCAGATTCGGGGCGCGTGTCACGAGCCCCTGCTGGTACAATAAGATCATGTTTAATGAATCTGGAGGCAATTTGAAGAAAATAAAAAACTATTCACTGCTGTTCCTGGTGGCAGCGGTAATAATTGGGCTTGATCAATGGGCGAAATCGCTCGTCCGTACCCTGCAGCTAGGGGAGGTCTGGTTACCAGCCGGGTGGGATTGGCTTTTTCCGTATGCACGGATTGTCAATTGGTATAACACGGGCGCGGCTTTTGGGTCTTTTGCTGGGTTTGGCTGGGTCTTCACGATCCTGGCGTTTCTGGTTGTCGGATTAATCATTTATTATTATCCCCAGGTGGATGATGCGGATTGGTGGTTGAAGCTGGCGATGGGCATGCAGATGGGCGGCGCGTTGGGAAACGTGGTCGACCGCCTGACCAATAATGGACAGGTGACCGATTTTATTTCAATCGGTAATTTCGCAGTCTTCAACCTGGCCGATGCAAGCATTACTATGGGTGTGGTGGTATTGGTGATCGGTGTCTGGTACAAGGAAATGAACGAGCGTAAACTGGCTGGCGCGAAACCGGCCGAGGAAGCAGATCCGGCTCCGGCCCAGGTTGCTGAGCTATTGAGTGGCAGCCCAGACACGGATGCGGGAGAAGCCCCACTTGGGTGATCGCCTGGAGTTGTTTCAGTATGATGGTGGTGGTGAACGCCTGGATAAATTCCTGGTGAGCTGCCTGCCAGAATTTTCGCGGGCCCGTTTACAGGGATTGATCCTGGATGGCTTTGTTGAAGTGGATGGTCTTACGGCAAAAAAAGGCGGTCAGATGCTGGGCGGTGGAGAACGCATCAGCTTGCGTATTCCGCCGGCGCATTCCGTGGGTTTGATTGCCGAAAATATTCCCCTGGATGTAATTTTTGAAAATGACGAGCTGATCGTGGTTAATAAGCCGGCTGGCATGGTCGTGCATCCGGCTGCCGGGCATGCCAGCGGTACGTTAGTGAATGCGGTTTTGGGTTACGAACCGGATATTGAGGGGATTGGTGGTGAAGAACGCCCGGGTGTGGTCCATCGCCTGGACAAGGACACGTCTGGTTTGATCGTAATGGCCAAGAACGAGCGCGCCCATCGTTGGCTGCAGGATCAGTTCCGCCTGCGCAAAGTGGAGAAAACCTACCTGGCCCTGGTGGATGGCAAACCCCCCACGCCGACTGGCCGGGTGGAAGCCTCGATTGGCCGGGACCCGCACCAGCGCAAGAAGATGGCGATTACAACGCCTGCCAAGGGCCGCGAGGCTATCAGCGAATATAAAACCCTGGAGAGTTTCCCCAGTCACACCTTGCTGGAGTTTCATCCGCAGACCGGACGGACACATCAGATCAGGCTGCACTGCCTGTTTTTGGGCTGCCCGATTGTGGCGGATGGCATTTACGGGCACAAAAAGGCCAGCCTGGAGTTAGATCGGCATTTTTTGCATGCCTTTCGTTTGAAAATCACCTTGCCGGGGGAGAAGCTGCCGCGGGCATTTGAAGCGCCGCTGCCGGCAGATCTGGCACTGGTGCTAGAGAAGTTGAGAAATTAACAGGCCGCTCTGCGCTTGTGCCAATCTGTGGCCTGTTCGTAGGCCTGGGCAGCCTGCAGCAATTTCTTTTCCTTCCAGGCCGGGCAGACGATTTGCAGCCCAACCGGTAGGCCAATGTCTGAGAAGCCACATGGGATGGAGATGGCCGGCAGCCCGGTTAGATTGAAGGGCGCGGTAAAGCGTGTCAGGCGGCGCGCCTGTTCAAGCGCATTATTGCCTTCAATGTAGGGGGCGGTAATGGGTGTGGATGGCAGCAGCAGCACATCAAAATCCTGGAAAAAGAATTCCATGCGGCGTTTTGTTTCGGTTTGGGTGCGGCGCGCCAGGGCATAATCGCTGGATGAAAAGCCCGCCCCGGTTTGCAGGCGCAAGCGCACATCCTCACCGAACCCAAGCGGGTGATCCCTGAGCCGTTCGCGATGAAAGGCAGCCCCATCGGCCTGGGTCATCAGGCTGTTGGCCAGGGCTGCTTCTCGCAGAAAATTCATTTCAACCGGCAGCAGCTGGGCACCCAGGGATGCAAATACCTGGGCCGCCTCGCGCACAGTTTCCAGCACCGCAGGGTCAGTTTCCCAGGCGTAATCCCCGGTGATGACGGCTACGCGCCAGCCATCGACCCCAGAATCAATATTGGAAAGATAATCATCCCCTGGCGTATTGATACTGGCCGGGTCATGCTCATCATAACCCGCCAGGATTTGCAGCAGCAGGGCGGCATCTTTGACTGTTTTGGTGAGCGGCCCGGCATGGTCCAGATTCCAGGAAAGTGGCAGGATGCCGCGCAGAGAAATGCGACCATAGGTTGGCTTGAGCCCAACCACACCGCACAGGCTGGCAGGAATGCGGATGCTGCCGCCGGTATCGGAGCCCATGGCGGCCAGGCTCATCCCGGCCGCCACGGCGGCGGCACTGCCGCTGGATGAACCTCCGGTAATGCGTTCCAGGTCCCACGGGTTGCGGACTGCGCCATAGTGTGGATTGACCCCGGTCACTCCCAGGGCAACCTCGTGCGTATTGGTCTTGCCGGTGATGAGTGCGCCGGCAGCCTTGAGACGTTCAACGACGGCGGCATCCTGTGTGGGAATAAAATCCTTGAAGAAAGTCGTCCCGGCACTGGTGAGCACGCCGGCGGTCTGGTATAGATCTTTGATGGCGATCGGAATACTGGAAAGCGCCAGGTTGGCGGGTTGGGCTTCTGGGGCTTGGGCGGCAGGCTGGTCAAGCACCGTAATGAAGGCATTGATGGCGGGATTGAGGCGTTCAATGGCCTGAAAACAGGCCTGGGACAGTTCAGCCGCGCTCAATGTACAGGCGAGAAGCTGGAGAAGGGTAGAAGAGATG